>JBDSPM010000112.1:0-3663 GCA_039930325.1 Saprospiraceae bacterium | reverse complement strand
AAAACCCGGGATAAGATTTACTTACTACCTCCGGATCCCTGATGGCTACTGGTCGTAAACACGCAAGCGGAGCTAATGCCATAGCTACGCGATGATCTTCATGCGTATTGAATTTCGCTTTGTCCTTCCACCTCGCTTTGCCGAATAAAGAACATACTACATCAACTCCTTCCTGCCGGGACTCTATGGTTGTTTTCACTTTCGCAAGTTCCAGCTGCATCGCATTGATCCTATCTGTCTCTTTAATACGAAGTGTACGGAGCCCCATTAAATTTCCCTTTATGCCAAGGCCTGCTAAGGTTACCATTATGGTTTGGGCAATATCGGGGCATGGAGTGAAATCATAATTGAAGGATGTAAGCCTTTCAGCATTATTTTTCTTTTTTATCGTCATGCCCTGTTCGTCGAATATAGTCTCTACACCAAACTGGTCATAAATATCTTTTACGACTGAATCTCCCTGCAAGCTCGATTCAAAGACACCTTCTATTTTAATTTCTGCCGCCTCCGCCAATGCCGCTGCTGAATAGAAATACGAAGCCGCTGACCAATCCCCTTCTACTGTAAAATCCTTTGCGATATAGTCGCCATGTTTTATCTGAATTGTATTCTCATTCCATTCGTAGTGAATACCAAACCACTCCATGATAGACAAAGTCATCCTGATGTAGGGCAGTGAAACAGGATCATCCGAAAGATGAATCGTCAAGCCCTGAGGAAGACATGGAGCTATCATCAACAGTGCAGATGTATATTGACTGCTGATGCCGGCCTGTAGATTAACTTCATGTACCTCTTTTCCGATTTTATCAGAAGGTTTTATTCTCAATGGCGGGAATCCGTCTTTCCCTAAATAGGTGATATCCGCACCAAGTATCTGGAGTGCTTTTACTAAAGTTCCGATAGGGCGTCTGCGAAGCTGTTCTGATGCATCCAGCACTACCTCACGATTACCAAGCGCTGCTCTTGCAACCATAAATCTGTAGCTGCTTCCCGCATGCCCACCATATAACTTTTCACCATCCGTTGAAAGCATTCTTTGTAAGAGAAGCGTATCATCACTGGCACTCAAATGATGGATAGTAAAATCATTCTTGCAAAGTGACCTGATGATCAGCGCCCGGTTTGAAATACTTTTAGACGGTTCGAGTAGGATGGTTCCTTTCAGCTTAAGCTGTAGACATGAGACGCGATAAACAGTGGACATAATCGAATTATTCTTCCTCGTTCATTTTCTCCTCCTCGGCTCGTCGCAATGCGCCATCTTTATCAAAAGCAATAATGATGTCTTTGACGAGACGATGCCTCACTACATCTTCAGTGGTAAGCCTTACTGTAGAAATCCCTTCTACATGAGACAGCAAGTCAATTGCTTTTTTCAATCCGGAATGAACACTGCGCGGAAGATCAATTTGAGTTAGGTCGCCCGTGACGATGCATTTTGCTGAGGGCCCAAGACGTGTCAGAAACATTTTGATCTGAGGTATGGTAGCATTCTGGGCTTCATCCAGGATTATGAAGGCATTGTCAAGTGTACGGCCACGCATGTAAGCCAGGGGTGCAATCTCGATGACTCGGTTCTGCATGAAATAATTAAGCTTGTCAACCTGGATCATATCATCGAGCGCATCATAGAGCGGCCTGAGATAAGGGTCGATTTTTTCTTTCAAATCACCGGGAAGGAAACCAAGATTCTCACCAGCTTCTACAGCAGGGCGCGTGAGGATGATCTTTTTGACAATGGAATTCTTTAATGCTCTTACAGCCAATGCTACCGCTGTATAGGTCTTACCTGTTCCTGCCGGGCCTACAGCAAAGACCACATCGTGGGTCTCTGACGCCTTGACCATTTTCTTTTGATTGCGCGTTTTAGCCCGAATAGGTTTACCTGTGCGGCCATATAAGATCACATGATCCTCACCTATCGCGGGTTGCTCACCCTCAAATGTATGGGTGCCATTCAAAAGCTCTTCCACCGTCTGGATAGGAAGGGTTTTTTGGTCCTTCAGTATGCGGACCATCAATTCAAATTTTTCCTTGGCACTTTGGGTTTGCTTTTTCTTTCCCGCGAGTTTTACCTGGTTTCCTCTTGAGGTGACTACGACTTCCGGGAAGGCTTTTCTGAAGAGATTGAGCTTGCTGTTGTTTTGTCCAAATAATTCCAGTGGATCCAGATCCTCAATCGTTAAAGAAATCTCACTCTTATCTTTCGCGTTTAATTTGGTAGTTCCGATATCTTTTTTGCTATTAGTTCGTGTCAAATCTACTTATTCCCTGGTTAGTGGTTTATGAGGAATGCTCATAATTTACAATTTATTTGACGTAAGGTTTAGACCTATCTTGCGGAAACCATTAGTTAAAGAGTTGTATTCACCCCAAACCTGTAAGTATATTTCAGCAATATCAGCAAAACTCCCTGAAGGGCGAGAAACATATGGGAGCTTTGAGTAGGGGAATATAATTTGTGTTAAAAATAAACGCATAGATGATAAAACGAATAGTCATGATGGAGCTTCGAAAGGGAAGGGAGGCTTTATTTTTGGATATCTTTGATGAGGTAAAAAATCAAATCCGGTCTCAACGGGGATGTATGAGCTTAGAGTTGCTGCGCAGTATGAATGAAGAAAAGACGATGCTCTGGACGATCAGTTCATGGGATTCAGAAGTCGACCTGGAAGCATACCGGACCTCAGATTTATTTAAAAAAACATGGTCAGACGTAAAGCCGTTATTTTCTGAAAAAGCCCTTGCCTGGACACTTCATCCGATCGAAACTGTGGAATGAAAGTAATCGCATCTTCTCTTTGCAGGATTTATTATGGTACTACCGCGGATGGCCTGCAACGTGCTGTGGATGCACTTGGATCATCCTCGGTTTTTATCATATGTGATGAAAATACAAGGGTATTTTGTTTGCCCAAATTGAATGTTTCGGATGACGATGTGCAGGTTATTGTCATTCCATCTGGCGAGCTAAACAAAAATCTTAATTCATGTCAATCAATCTGGTCTTCGCTGATAGAAAAAGGAGCCGACAGGGAGTCCGTTGTTTTGAACTTAGGTGGAGGTGTCATTTGCGATATGGGTGGATTTGCGGCAGCATGTTATCAGCGTGGTATTCGGTTTGCACATATTCCAACAACGATCCTGGCCATGTCCGATGCTGCTATTGGTGGCAAATTGGGCGTAGATCATGACGGATTCAAAAACTATGTTGGCCTGATTCAGAATCCTGATTTTATTTGGATCGATCCTGTATTTATTGAAACCTTGCCACCATTGGAGCTCATATCTGGTTTGTCAGAAATTGTAAAGCATGCTATTATTGGTAGTGAGCGTTTGTGGGATATTTTATCTGGTATAAAAACAGTTAATACCATACGCTGGGAGGAAATACTGGAGGAAAGTATTTCTGTTAAAGTTAAAATTGTGGAGAATGACATGAGGGAACACGGTTTGCGAAAAGTGCTCAATTTTGGACATACCATAGGCCATGCTCTTGAAAGCTTTTATTTATCCTCGCGCATAGGGATGACCCATGGGCAATGTGTCGCACTGGGAATGTTGGTTGAAGCGAAAATTGCTGCTTCTATCGGATTGCTCAACACCTCTGATTTTGAAGACATTACGGCGTCAATATCCGGATTGTTAAGTCCTGAAGTA
>JBDSPM010000111.1:0-4902 GCA_039930325.1 Saprospiraceae bacterium | reverse complement strand
AACTGGGAATCCGATGGATAAAATCGAGGATGAATGGCATTGATGCTGAGCTGCGGCAGGATTATGCTCAATTTCGTTTATCTGAAGGCGTGACCTCTTTGTACTCATTTGTCTGGGATGATTTCTGCAGCATCTTTCTGGAAATTATTAAGCCTACGTATGGTGAAGCATCCGATTCTGCGAGCTATGAAGCTACGATAGAAGTTTTCGAAGAAATTTGCAAATTGCTTCATCCCTTCATGCCTTTCATCACTGAAGAGATTTGGCACCAGCTAAGGGCACGTGAAGGTGGTGATGATTGTATGATCGCGAGAATTGCTGATCAGTCAGGAGATGTGGATCAGGATGTATTAAAAACGGTCGGTCATATTCTGACAGTGAAATCCACCGTACTTGAATTGCGCAATCAACATCAGTTGTCTCCAAAGGAAACGATGGTCCTTATATATCCGTCTGAAAAAGAATTGATGGATTTGTGGAATGCACCTGGTACAAGAGCTATTCTTTTAAAGTTGTCTAATGCTACTGCGGATGAAGGTGAATCATCAGGCATATCATTTCTTGCAGATAAATATCAGTATTACGCTTCTCTTCATATTGAAATTGACAAAGAAGTTGAATTGAAAAGGATGAATGAAGAATTAAAATATTTCCAGGGATTTGTGATGAGTGTTGATAAGAAGTTGAGCAATGAAAAATTTGTGGCGAATGCATCACCTGAGGTAGTAGAAAAGGAACGACAGAAAAAAGCTGATGGAGAATCTAAAATCGAACAATTGGTTAAAAGTATTGCACAATTGAATTGATTTATTTGGCTACGCCCATTGTTATTTTGCCGCTAATTTCGCAGTGTTGCTGAGCTGTAGTACAAGGATGTGTAAAGCAGGTCGAAGCATTAACGCAAATTGGATTCACTTTTCACTTTCATTTGAAGGTTCTGCGGTGCCTGAAGGTTTTGTTTCGTACCTACGGCACGAGGTATGATTTTTATATTCTGGTGTTACCGACCTCAAGCCCCTCTGGGGCTATATCGATAATTTTCCTATTTCCTATTTCCTATCTCCTTTTTCCTATTACCTTTTGTGTGTTGCCTATTGCCTATTGCCTGTTGACAAGTGGCTCTGTGACTTTTAGGAGTAAATTTGAAGAATGAAAGTGTTGATTCAGTCTTCATTGCACAGGAAAATTTTTATCCTTTCAATTTTGGTGACAGGATATGCTTTAGCTTTTTCGCAACCAGTGATCAATGCATTGCCGCGATGGATGTTTACGGCTTCAGGCTATTATGGTGTGCCTCAATCTCCCATAGATAAGTTTGTCGATACGGAGCAATGGGGCTATAGTGCTGAATTGCAATACAGGCTCCAGTACAACAAACCCTTTTTAGGTGGGATATTTTACAATGAATCTACACTGAGCCGGTATGTTTTGAAATATACGCAAACATCTGGTATCGGGGATGTCAATGTGCGGGAGAAGGCAAATACACGAAGACTGGAGGTAGGACTAAGTGCTGCATTTTATCCGGAGATTAATTGGTTGCTTCAGCCTTATCTTATTGGGCGTGCAGGGGTGGCTATTTTTCAGACATCGTCTATTCTTACTGATCAGGATACAAATGAATCGATCGACCGGATATCAGAATCTACTTCTTCTGCTCCTGCTTACGGATTGGATTTTGGTATTCATGTTGTTCCAGTGATTTGGTACTTAAGAGGCGATGTGCGGGTTGGTTTCAGCGGAAATACAAGTACGGACTATCTGATACTTGATAAAAAGAATGCAGGCCCTACAGGGTATCCTATAGATTATTTTGTACTGCATAGTTCTGCGGGAAAGTGGTTGAAGATTTCGATTGGGATTAGTTATTTGTTTTGAAAAAATCAATGTCCCAAGACCCAGTAGGACCATTATGAAATGGGGTAAACACATAGGTTTGCCCTTGCGATCGGCCTATTTCCTTACTTTTGTGCCATGATTGAGGAACAGGACAATGAATCAGAAGGGGAAGAAGGCTTATATGAACATCACCGTTTTTTAGCGCCCGGTGGTTTAAATCCTGTGCGGGTTGATAAATATATTCAAACCAAGCTTGAAGGGATTTCGCGGAATAAAATTCAAAATGGTATACGGGCAGGAGCTGTAAAAGTGGATGGCGAATCCATTAAGCCCAATCATAAATTAAGGCCCGGCCAAACGATCACTATTCTTTTACCCAGGCCCATTGAGCTCAATGAGAGCATCACTCCGGAAGAAATACCGCTCGATATCCGCTATGAGGATAATGATGTCATGATCATCCATAAACCAGCAGGACTGGTAGTACATCCGGGGGTAGGCCATCATGGAGGTACGCTGGTAAATGCGCTTGCATGGCATCTGCAGAATTCAAATTTGCCAGTGTTGCCCGGCAACTCACCTGATCGTCCGGGCTTGGTGCATCGGATTGACAAAGACACATCTGGTTTGATGGTGATTGCAAAAAATGATTATGCCATGACGCATTTGGCACGGCAATTTTTTGACCATACGATCATACGTGAATACAATGCTATCGTGTGGGGAGCGCCTGAACCAAAAGAGGGAATCATAGAAGGTCATCTTGGACGGGATCCGCGATTCAGGCAGTTGATGACCGTTTTTGTTGAAGGAGAATCCGGTAAAGAAGCAACCACACATTATAAAGTACTTGAAGATTTATATTATGTAAGCCTGGTAAAATGTATTCTTGAAACAGGGCGAACACACCAAATACGCGTTCACATGAAACACATCGGGCACCCGGTATTTAATGATGAACGATATGGTGGTGACCGGATACTGAAGGGAACCGTTTTTACCAAATACAAACAGTTTGTGGATAATTGTTTTTTGTTGTGCCCGAGACAGGCGTTGCATGCGCGGACATTAGGATTTGAACACCCTGTGACAGGAGAGCAAATGTATTTTAATGCTGACCTGCCTGCTGATATGCAGAGCCTCCTGGATAAGTGGCGTGCCTATGTCGCTCATCGTAAAGAAACTATAGAAGGGCAATGATATCGAGGGAATCTTTTCTTCAGTCTTTGAAACCTTTGCAGGAATATCTTCTGTCAGATGACACCGAAATCAATGAAGTTATTCAAAAAGCATATGAGACTAATCCATGGTTCTATCCAGATTTTACCAGGCAGGCAATGAGTGCAATAGCAAACGAATTTCTCGTAAAAAAGAAATGCGAGGCCTGGTTAAATACCTATCCATCCTCAGACCTTTCACCAAGGAACATAGCCATCATTATGGCAGGTAATATTCCATTGGTTGGATTTCACGATTTGTTTTGTGTCCTGGCTAGCGGAAATAAAGCCGTGATAAAGCTCAGCGAGAAGGATTCCATATTGCCAAGATTTGTATTGCAAAAATGGATTGAATTCTGCCCTGGATTAGAAGCGGCATTTATTTTTATAGAAAAGCTTGAAGTCTTTGATGCGGTCATAGCCACAGGAAGCAATAACAGCTCGCGTTATTTTGAATACTATTTTAGTTCTTATCCGCATCTTCTCCGTAAAAACAGGAATGGAGTAGTTGTGCTCAATGGTATTGAAAGTAAAAAAGAATTGGAACGACTGGGAGATGATATTTTCCTTTTTTATGGCCTCGGATGCCGAAATGTTTCTAAGATGTATGTTCCGGAAGGATATGATTTTACGATGATGATTTCTGCCTTTGAAAAATGGAATTACCTGGCAGACCATAATAAATACAGGAACAATCTTGATTACAATTATGCGATTTATATTATCAATAGCGTACCGCATAGTAGCCTGGGACATCTGATACTAAAACAAGATGATGCGATAGCTTCGAGGATAGGATGTGTTCATTACTCGTATTATGATGACACGAATGCATTGATGAAGGAGCTTGAAACAAAAAGAAATGAAATTCAGTGTGTCGTGAGTCAGACTCCTTTGGAGAAATGGGAACATGTATCCCTTGGTAGTACTCAACACCCTAGACTCGATCAATATGCGGATGGGGTGGATACCCTATTATTTTTATCAACCTTATCAACAACAGGCTGATGCATATATCCAAACAAAAAAAAGCAGACACCATAGCAAAGATCCTGGATCAACTATATCCTGAGTTTCCGACGCCTTTGGAGCATGAAGATCCGTATACCTTATTAGTCGCTGTCATCTTATCCGCGAGATGCACCGATGCGCGTGTCAACCAGATAACGCCTTTACTTTTTAATAGGGCAGATAATCCGAAAGCTATGGCTAAGCTTAAGGTTAAAGAGATACAGGATATCATACGGCCCTGTGGTCTGTCACCTGCAAAGTCAAAAAATATTCATCGCATGTCTGAGATATTGATGGAGCAATATGCAGGCAAAGTGCCAAAGACATTTGAGGAATTGGAAGAATTGCCAGGAGTAGGGCATAAGACAGCCTCTGTAGTTATGTCACAAGCATTTGGAGTTCCTGCGTTTCCGATTGACACCCACATATTTCGACTGGCGAATCGATGGGGTTTAAGTGATGGAAGAAGCGTTAAGCAAACTGAAAAGGATCTCAAAGAAGTATTTCCCGAAAATACGTGGAACAAAATTCATCTTCAGATCATTTATTTTGGAAGAGAATATTGCCCTGCAAGAGGGCATGTGAAAGAGGAATGTCCGATATGTAGTAAATACGGGTGACTTCGACTCATCCCGAACAAGTTCGTGGATGCAGCTCAGTCACCCTTGATCATCAAGTAGACGATGATTTTTTTGCCCGGCACAAGTTCGTGGATGCAGCTCAGTCACCCTTGATCATCAAGTAGACGATGATTTTTTTGTTAGGAACAATTTCGTGGATGCAGCTCAGTCACCCTTGATCATCAAGTAGACAATGTATTTTTTGTCCGGAACAA
>JBDSPM010000110.1:0-6263 GCA_039930325.1 Saprospiraceae bacterium | reverse complement strand
CAGTATAATCTATCAAATAATATCAACGTGTATGGAAATGTATCGCAGGCGTACAGGCCCGTACAATACAATGATCTTATACCGCTGGCTTCCATAGATAAAATCGATGCTGACATGAAGGACTCGCATGGGTACCAGGCAGATTTTGGTTTTCGGGGAAGTATACAGGATATTCTTCGGTTTGATGCGGGGGTGTACCTGCTTTCATACGTCGACAGGATCGGGACCATTACATTAAAAGATTCAACCAGTACGAGCTATAATTATAAAACCAATACAGGTACTTCTGAAGCAAAGGGAGTTGAGATATATATTGAATTTCACCCGCTTAATTTAACCGGATTAGGCTCAGCAGGAGATATCAGTATTTTCACTTCGACCTCCACTGATCATGCACTGTACAAAGCTGGAAGCAAAATTGTGAAAAACGGAGAGAATACAGACATTGGGGGAAATAAACTCGAGAATGCACCTGAATTTATTTCACGTTCTGGCTTTACATACAGTTACAAGAGAATATCGTTTACTGTTCTCTACAGTTACACCAGTCAATTTTTTAGTGATGCAGCCAATACCAAGTTTACGACTTCAGGAATCAGCGGAATTGTCCCTGGCTATGGTGTTTTTGATTTCAGCGGCGTTGTAGATTTTGGCCAGTTTAACCTGAACGTAGGAGTAAATAATTTTACGGGAGAAAAATACTTCACTAGACGCATCAGCACTTATCCGGGCCCAGGAATACTGCCGGGGGATGGAAGAACATTTTATATAGGAGTAGGGGCAAAGATTTAATCGATTGAAAGAATTTTGGAAATGGCAGGGTTAGGTATGTTTCACAAAAAGACCATTATTTTATCACTTTGTTGTTTGCAATTCATAAGGTACAAATTTCATCACTCGTCATAATAATCTAGTCAAATTATTGCATAGTACCCCAGCCAATGTGCAGTTCGAAAGTTCAGCATATTGGCTTTTTTTTTATTACGCACACTTCGTTCAGCCTAGCCCCTGCATCCAGTAGAAAGGGGAGAGATATTATTTTTAGAAAAGCATCTTTGAATGCCAACCATACACTTATTCCCGTGTGTTTTGTCTGACCTTAATTTATTCAAAGAAACTTTTCGGATACAAGGTACCTGAAGCTTTTGGGCTAAAAGGTACGTGAAGCTTTTGGGCTAAAAGGTACGTGAAGCTTTTCGGCTAAAAGGTACGTGAAGCTTTTCGGCTAAAAGGTTTAATAAAAATAAAATCGATAGACACCTTATGACCTTATTAATCGTTTACACAAACATGAAAAAGAATCTAATTTCTGCCATACTCCCCCTTTTACTTTCCATTTTATTTCTTTTCCCTTCCTGTAATAAAGATGATCAGGCGGAAACAGATGATGCCCTCATCAGGAAGTATATCGAGGATCACAGCCTCCAGGCAGAAAAAACATCTTCTGGTCTATATTATATCATCACAGTTCCTGGCTCAAATGAACATCCAAATCAATCAGATGTAGTGCAAATAGCCTATACCGGCAAGCTGCTCAGCGGAGATGTTTTTGACTCAAGCCTTTCTTCATCGTTTCCACTCAACAATTTAATCGAAGGCATGAAAGAAGGAATTCCACTTTTTGGAAAGGGTGGGGAAGGAACGATAATTATCCCGTCCAGCCTGGGTTACGGAAGTGCAGCCAAGCCTGGCATCCCGGCAAATTCCGTTCTTGTCTTTGACATTAGCCTGATTGATTTCTAATCCTTGGTTAAGATCAAGTTAATTAAGGCCGGATCGTGTGCCGAAACTTCAACGTTTGCGTTAATACAATACTATGAGCAAATACCGTACTGGCAGCCTTTATCTGATTGGATTTTTACTTATCTCTTTCACGAGTTTGCCTTTTTCAGGTCAGGCGCAATTCAAAGATCTTCTTAACAAAGCAAAAGGCGTCATTTCCAACCCGGATGATGAAGTCGGTTCGGCGTTAAAGCAGGCACTTGAGTTTGGTGTCAACGAAGCGGTCGACAAGCTGACTGCAGAAAAAGGATATCTCGAAAGCCCGTATAAAATTTTAATCCCTGAAGAAGCCCGAACGATCATCTCAAAAGTAAAAATGGTGCCGGGTTTCGGTGATGTCGAAAATCAGTTGATCGACAAGATGAATAAAGCAGCGGAGCTGGCTGCAAAGAAAGCAACACCCATATTCGTGGATGCCATCACGTCACTCACCATAAAAGATGCCATGAATATTTTGCTCGGCGAAAAAGATGCAGCAACACGCTATCTCGAAACCCAGACGCGAACTGCATTATACAATACATTTTTGCCTGCCATCCAATCCGCTTTGGATGAAGTAAATGCAAGAACCTATTGGCGATCTGTCATCACGGCTTACAATAATATTCCATTTGTCAAAAAAGCAAACCCGGCACTGGATGATCATGTCAATCGGAAAGCTCTTGATGGACTCTTCAGCCTCATCGAAGTGAAAGAAGCCAACATTCGCGCTGACAAATCTAACCGTACAACCGACCTGCTGAAAAGAGTATTTGCGAAACAGGACAAATCATAATTTGCAGTTAGTATCCCACATTTATTCTATTGGTGTCACAAAGGGTAATGTGAGAACATAAGGATCCAATGTGATTTGGTCACTCTTACATGAAGGATGCGAAAGCACATCATCAATGGAAGCTGTTTTCAGGATGCCTTCTCCCAAATCATTTCTAAGGAAAATAAAATTGAATCCCAGATCATTAGCTCCCACTAATCGATACCCTTTTTTTTCTCCAAGCTTTACCATAGCAACCGGAGAGGCTCCGTGATACTGTGCATGCTTTCCGGGGAAAAAATAATCCGGATCATATGGAGCGACCATATTTCTTTTACCATAGATGATATGTGTTTCAATAATTACTATTCTGGGGTTGACAATAGAGATGGCATCCCATACCCAATAGTCATTGCCATCTATATCCAATGATAATAAATCAATTTCTCCACTATACCCGCCTTGTTCAATGGTCGAATTGATATTTTCGCGATTAACTTTTGAATAAATAAACTTAGGCTTGTAGCCATACGTGTTGGGATATTTGCTATAGAAATAACGACCTCGGGCCAAACTTCGCTCGTTAGCATCTATAAACAGACCATGCCATCCGAAATTCAAAGCGAGATTGGCGCAATTACTGTTCAGGCCATCATCAGAACCTATTTCAATAAAGCTTGAATTCTTAATCCCGATGACGGCCAGTAGGTAAAGAATTTTTCCATCCTCTTCAAATTGCGAAAACACGCTGTACCCTGTAGTATTGAGATTTATTTTTTCTGTATCCTGATAGTGAACCTGGTAAAAGTGAAACAAATGCCTTTGACTGATCTGGGTTGCCGCTGAAAATCTGTCTTTCATCCAGAGGACCTGGAAGTATTTTTTAATTAAATGTTTAATTAATCCCATTTATTTTTCAATTTAAAATTCATTCATTGTGATACTGAAACTTTCTTTGCAGGGAATCACCAGAAAGTACACAGAAGCCTGCGTGACAGTACATCATCATCTTCAGTAAAATAACAGAGTATTATTGATAAAGTAAGCAGAATAAATAAAGGTGCAGGTTAGACCTTTAAAAAAATATTCTTTGTACCGTCCAGTAGGCGGCAATGCAGGCTATCATGATGGATATGGGATAGACCACCCTTTGCCTGTACCATGGCTTCTTTCCAAAAAAATGAATGATCGTAGCAAATACAATTAAAATGATGGTGATCTGACCGAGCTCAACACCGAGGTTGAAAGATAATATGGAGGTGATGAAGGCATCTCGCGGCAACCCTATTTCATTGAGTGCACTGGCAAAACCCATTCCGTGTATAAGACCAAAAAGAAATACAATGATTATTCTCCAGGGCTTTAATTCACTGATCAGTATATTTTCAACAGCAACAAATAATATAGAGAGTGCAATGATCGGCTCAACAATTGAGCTTGGGGCTACAAGTATGCTTTTCATTGACAAAGCAAGTGTGATGGAATGTGCTACAGTGAAAGCTGTTGCCTGCCACAGGATCGTCTTCATACGTGTGCTTAGTAAACACAATCCTACTACAAACAAAATATGATCAAACCCGTCAGGTAAAATATGCTTGTACCCAAGCTTCAAATAAAACATGACCACGTCATTCACCGGGGCGTTTTCAAGTCTGATATTAATAGCATGTGCAAAAACCGATTGACCAACCAGCAATACTAAAACAAGAAGAAAATATTTCTTCAGCACAAATAAACTATTAACCTTCATTCTCTAAGGAACTTTTTGAGCAGGGGGCAAGCCTGCAAATTTTTGAGCCTCGGCCTTTAAAGCCTCGTTGATGTTAAGATTTTTTTCAAGGGCAGCCTGTATCAGTTCTTTTCCCTTCGCAGCATCACCTGCGGCACCATAAATTAATCCTGCCCTGCACAAAAGCACGGGATTCCTGCTGTTGGTTTTCATGGCGACATCGATATACTTCTTTGCATCATTCATATTGCCTTTTTTGTAATAAACCCAGGCCAGCGTTTCATTGACATCAATATTGTCAGGCCTGCGGTTATATTCCAGCATCGCATGTTCAAGCGCTTTATCCAGGTTATTTGTTTTCAGGTAGGCATAGGCTAATTCCCGGTCCGCATAGTGACCAATATTCTCATCTTTCATTCCACTTTCTGCATCGCGCGTCAATCTTTCAATTACCTGTTTTGCACTTTCTTCTGATTTTTCTTTTTGGCCGTCCAATGCATAAAGATCAGTGAGCTCATCTTTCATGGAATAATCATTGACCAGCGAATCAGCCCGGAGGTAATAATGAATGGCTTCCTTATAATTGCCCGATGCTCTTGAAATGCGGCCAAGCCCTGCTAAAGCGTATGCATAGTCTGGTCGTTCCTGGTTTGCAATCGTATAACGCATTTTTGCATTTTCGAGGTCACCGATATTTTCATAGAGTTGGCCCAGATGAACACGGGCCCATTCTGTGCCTTCATCACCCTGTGGACCGGCACCAACCGCAAGATTCATCGCCTCAATAGCTCCGGGATAATCACCAAATATTTCTCTCAGATAGGATACTCTGGAATACGAGCGGATGTCAGGGCGTATTGAAATCATTTTATCAGCATTTGATATCGCCTCATCATACATACCAAGCTCCACATTCGCATCCACCAACATTCCGTATACAAACGCATTTGAAGGGTTCAGTCTTTTTATTTTTTCTGCAGCAGCTAATCCATCTGCGAAGTGATGTTCAGATAAATAAATGGTGCCTTTGAAAACATTTGCCTCAAAATTGGTTGAATCCAGTTTCAATACATCATTCGCAAGCTTCATCACCGCAGGATCATAGTAGACATGATCACCCGTGATTCGGCCTTCCTGGATATACAGGGATGCTAATTCCAATTTCAACTTGTTGTTCCCGGGTTCTTTTTTTATCTGACTGAACAGTGCGTCAGCTTTTGTTTTTGTGGCTCTATATTCTTCGCTGGAGGCCATGTTCCCTGTTCTTACTTTCAGCGGCAGTATCAATTCTTCCTTTTTTTCGCTGCGTATCACAATGAATGCGATGCTCGTGCCAAGAAGTATAAATAGCACTGCATAAATGATTCCTTTTTTCATGTGGTTGAGTCTGATCTGGAGATTTACGTCTAAAGAAGGTTTTTGGATCTAATAAGTTCAAATGATCGTGAAGATAGGCAGACAGGCCCATTCCTCAGTATTTAAGGAAAATAAGTTGAACACGAAACTGAACTCTACACCTTTTTACCCACCAAGTAAATATTTTTTCTGATATACCATCCTCACGGCCAATGCGCTCAGAATAATGCATCCGCCAACAATAGGCCATAAGGTTGGAATTTCATGGTAGCCGATCAGGACCCATATTGGATTCAGGATAGGTTCTAATAAAGTAATTAATGAACTTTCAATAGCAGGAATCCTTCTTTGACCATACGTGAACAACAAATACCCTATTCCAATTTGTATAATACCTAAAAAGGCTAACATGAAGTGTTCGTTCAGAGAAGGGTGATCTGATTTTAAAAACCAAGGCATGGTAATAAGTACCACCCAAATGTTTCCAAGTAAAATTCCACTCATTTGTTGTGATCTGTTACACCATCTCAGAGCAAGAATCAAACCTGCTGAAAAAAAGCCGGAAAGAAGCGCGAGGCCATCACCAGCCCAGTGATGATCCCCATTCTGGCCCAGCAGAAAAAAGGATATGCCGAATGTGCA
>JBDSPM010000109.1:0-3390 GCA_039930325.1 Saprospiraceae bacterium | reverse complement strand
ATCCGCAGATATCATTTCAAAATTGAGGTTCAGGAACAGGTTTGAGACCTTCAAAGATGTACATCTCCCTTCGAAAAAGGAGGAGCTTGTTGCTGCGCGGAACAGGATAAAATTTGAGGAGCTGTTTTTTCTTCAGCTTATTTTACTACGTGCTAAAGTGAAGCGGAACGATACGATCAGGGGGTTCATATTTGGCGAAGTAGGAGTGTTATTCAATTCGTTTTTTAATGATAAACTGCCTTTTACTTTGACGGAGGCACAGAAAAGGGTCATGCGCGAAATCCGAAGGGATATGGGTTCCGGAAGGCAGATGAACAGGCTACTCCAAGGCGATGTGGGGAGCGGAAAAACAGTATTGGCGCTGATGTGCATGTTGTTAGCAGCCGACAATGGATTCCAGTCGGTATTGATGGCGCCCACTGAAGTGCTGGCAATGCAACATTATAAATCCATATCTGCCTATTTAGAAGGGCTTGATATAAAAGTTGCATTCTTGTCAGGAAGCATTACAGGCAGTACCCGTGCACAGCTGTTTGATTCCCTTCGCACTGGACAAATCCATATTCTCCTGGGAACTCACGCTGTGATCGAAGACGGTGTCGAATTTAAAAACCTTGGGTTGGCAATAACGGATGAGCAACACAGGTTTGGGGTAGCTCAACGTGCGCAGATGTGGACAAAATCTCCGCTCCATCCGCCACATGTGCTCGTGATGACAGCTACCCCAATTCCACGAACGCTGGCACTCACGATTTATGGAGACCTTGATATATCTATTTTGGACGAGCTACCCCCAGGGCGTAAGCCGATCGTTACCACTCAACGAACTGAAGCTCATCGATCGAAAGTGATGGAATTTGTCAGAGCTGAAATCGCAAAAGGCAGACAGGTGTATGTCATCTACCCACTCATCGAAGAGTCTGAGAAACTTGATCTTGAAAACCTGATGGATGGATATGAAAGGCTACTCGGTATTTTTCCAAGGCCTGAATATCAGATATCAGTCGTACATGGCAGGATGAAAGCAGATGTGAAGGATGGGGAGATGAAAAAATTTGTCGAAAAGAAAACGCAACTCATGGTTTCAACGACCGTGATCGAAGTAGGGGTGGATGTTCCTAATGCATCTGTGATGATTATCGAAAATGCGGAAAGATTCGGCTTAGCGCAACTGCATCAATTGAGAGGGCGGGTAGGTAGAGGCGGGGATCAATCCTACTGTATCCTGATGACCAGTTATAAATTATCAAAAGCAGCAAAGGAACGGCTGGATGTGATTTGTAAAAGCAATGATGGTTTTTTCATTGCTGAAGCTGATCTCAAATTAAGAGGGCCGGGAGATATAGCCGGAACGAGACAAAGCGGAGCCTATGAATTCAAAGCTGCAAATCTTGTGGAAGATCAGGCTATTCTCAGAACGGCAAGGACTATAGCGGAAGAGATCATAACTACCGATCCTGAATTGAAGTCGCCTGCTCATGAAGCTATTTCAAGATATTTGTCTACTGAGCAAAAGTATAAACAGGACTGGTCGAGGATATCTTAGGATGTTGTATTTTACTCTTTATAACAAATCCAGATCAATATGGCGCCACCCAGGTATAAAGCCACCGGTTGTTTCCGGTTTTTCATCTTCTTTCTCATTTTTATCCCTGCCGTTTATTTTGGAGCGGCGTATTTCAGGGGAGAAGATGGACTGCAAATGATAAAAGATTTCTTTCATAAGATTGGCAGGAAGACGGTAACAACTTCTTCGGGTACCGATGTAAAAACAGATACCTATAAGCTGGACGATTGTAAAACTGAATTGAAAAAATTGCAGGAGGAAAATGATGAGATGAAACGACAATTGAGAGAAAAGGACAATGAAATATCCCGAATTAAGTCATCAGCACATTGATTTATACAATTTTAAATGCAACCTGGTAATAATTGTTTACCGCTCCCAGAATTTCAGTTTTCACATAGAATGATTCTGTAAAAATGCGATAGGCCATCCATTCGTGATCTGGCACGTTGAACTCATCAAAGAACAAAATGTCTCCTGTTTTCATACACGGGGCCAGCGTGGCCAGCACGAATAAGGTAGACGAAAACAAATCTGCATCCAGGTGAATAATTTTTCTTCCTTCATTCAATGAATGTGTTTTGATAAAGTCGAATAAGGTATCCTGGAATAATCCTTTAATAAAGGTGCAACGTTGATCTTGCGTATCAGGGATTCCGGCTGACATATCACCTTTGCCGTATGTACCCCAACTTTCCGGCAATCCCTCGAAAGTGTCAAATCCATAGAATGTTGAGGAGGGATGCTTGTTTGCATTTGTCCACCATCGGAATGAATAGCCTTCGCTCACACCAAATTCCAAATAAGTCAGAGGGATATCTGCTAGTGATTCAGTTTGAATCACATGTTCATATAGCTTATATCTTCTGGCATGGTCGCGAGTGGCGATGAAGAAATCATCAAAAGTATTTTTTTTCTGCTGAGCTGAAATCCATTTGGTGAGGCAAAATAAATTACTCAAAAACAAGAAGGGATTGCTCAGAAATCCTAAAAATACACCAGGTCTAAACCACAGAATGAGACCCTTAATGAAGGCATTGATTTTCCGAATATACTTTTTCACAAAGAATGATTTCTTCCCTAAATTGATTTTTACTTTTTGATAAATTTGGTTAAAGAAAGCACTTCATTCTGATCTGAAAATATCCTGAACACATAGATGGCAGGCCGTAATTCTGAGATATTAATTTGCTCTGAATCATAAACTCGTTGAGTTGAAATATTCCTTCCAAACATATCAATCACCTGCAATTGTGCTTCTTTGACATCGGTATAGAATTGGACATGAACAAAATCCCCTGAAGGATTCGGGTAAAATTTTACAGAAGGCTGATGCTGCTCCTGTTCATGCACAGAAGAAGGTGCATTGTAGCAGACTTCAAGCTTAGGTTGTTTCTGGATATTGGGATAATCTCCTGCCGCAAAAGATAGACGACGAAGTCCATCTTCAGTAACCTGTCGCAGTAAAAATCCATAGCCTGAATTTGGATCTGCTACCATATCATCTACCAGGGCAGTGACATTAATATTTAAATAGTCCTGGTAATCGCTTGAAGAGGCAGGCAAAGTTACCTGGTGAAGTGAGGTAGTTGAAGGTTGATTATTCCATGTTACCGTAGATTCGTTCCAGCTTTGCGTGATACGCTGCAGATATGCCGAATTGCTTCCGGAATGAAATTCTGTTGTAGGAGCATCAGGAGAATAAAGAGATAAATATGCATATACAACCTCTGAATTGGCAGGAATGGAAGTCATGTCAAATTGAAGCAATGACCTTATTATACCAGGCGATCCCTGAAATGTCCATGACATGCCTCTCAGCA
>JBDSPM010000108.1:0-3950 GCA_039930325.1 Saprospiraceae bacterium | reverse complement strand
ATGCTCCATGCTCCATGCTCCATGCTCCATGCTCCATGCATTTTCCTTACCTTTAATTCCCACCCCGACTGAACAAATTACATGGATCTCAAAATTTTCATTCCATGAGAAAGTCGATGCTGCTTTTTATTCTTTTATCATTTCGATTACTGCCTGCACAACCGGGAGCTGTAACTGAACATCTCAAGGTGGATCAGTTTGGATATCTGCCGGACATGCAAAAAATATGTGTGATCAATAATCCGCAGGCCGGATTTGATTTCAATGCAGGAGATTTTTACACGCCGGCAGCTACGCTCCAACTTCGGGATGCAACTACGAATGCATTAATCTTTTCCGGACCGGCTACGAGTTGGCATAGTGGTGCCACGTATTCCCAGAGTGGGGATAAAGCCTGGTGGTTTGATTTTTCATCTGTGACCACAACGGGATCATATTATGTGTACGATCCCACCAACAATAAGCATTCATTTTATTTTGATATTAAGCCTGATGTTTATAGCGAGGTCATTAAGCATGCTTTGCGTATGTACTATTATCAGCGATCAGGCTTTGCAAAAACAATTCCATTCGCGGGAGACTGGTATGATGGAGCAAGTCACCTTGGTACTCAACAGGATCTTGATTGCAGGTTGGTAACTAATCCGCAAGTATCGAACTCCAAAAATTTAAGAGGTGGTTGGTTTGATGCAGGTGATTACAACAAGTATGTCAACTTTGCTTACGAACCTATCCATGATCTGATGTTAGCCTACATCGAACGTCCGAGTGCATGGGCAGATAATTATACTATACCAGAATCTGGCAATGGAATACCTGATATTCTTGACGAGGTGAAATGGGAGCTTGACTGGTTGCGGCGAATGCAGGAAGCCAATGGTTCTGTTCTCATGAAAGTATCTGTTACCGATTGGTCCGCTGCAAGTCCGCCGAGTGCGGATACAGGTTTCAGGCGCTATGGTCCGGCGCAGGCATCCTCTACACGCACAGCTGCAAGCATGTATGCCATTGGAGCAATCGCATTTCAAACGTCCGGAATTTCAACATTGCAGGCGTATGCAGACACATTGAAAACAGCGTCAATTAACGCATGGAATTGGTTAGTAGCCAATCCCGGTTTTTCAAATTATGACAACGCCGGCTTTTTAAGTGCCAATCCTGAAATTGATTCGTATGCTCAATCTGCTGCTCAATTTAGTGCTGCGGTATTATTATATGCACTCACCGGGCAGGTAACCTATAAATCGTATGTTGAAGGTAATTACACCTTGATGCATCCTATTCAATGTACATTTTGGTATCCATGGGAAAGTATTCTCCAGGATTTATTATTGTATTACACCAAGCTGCCCGGAATAACCACTTCAGTCAAGACAGCAATTTTAAATTCATTTACCAGTTCGATGACGAACAGCAGTCATTTATTGCCAGCCTATACGAATACATCGTGTGCGTACAGGGCATTCATGAATGATGGAGACAATACATGGGGTAGCAATCGGCCGCGTGGTCATACGGGCTCTATATTTTACAATTATGTACAGTATCATCTTAATGTGGATACAGTACCTTATCGAAATGCAGCAGGTGGATATCTTAATTTTCTTAATGGGGAGAATCCCATTAGCAGGGTGATGCTGACGAATATGAATGAGTATGGAGCTGAAAAATCTGCGAATGAAATGTATCATTCCTGGTTTGCCGACGGGACGAATTTTGATAATGCGCTGACCTCGCTATATGGGCCTGCGCCCGGATATCAGCCAGGAGGTTTTAATCCTTTGTACCAGCCTGATCCTGCTTATAATGGGCCACCGATTGTGCCTCCTCAAAATCAACCTTCGTTAAAATCCTATAAGGACTGGAATACCAGCTGGCCGGAAAATTCGTGGGAGATCACGGAGACATCCATTTCCAACCAGGGGTCATATATCAAATTACTTTCAAAATTTATTCCTGTGCTAAATTCCTGTAATCATATTGTGACGAGTGGTGCTGATCAGGGCCCGTGGACTTTGCGAAATGCTGTTAGCTGTGTGGTTTCAGGTGATACCATCAAGCTTCTGCTTGCGGTGAATGATAGTATCATGTTGACTTCAGGGACATTGACATTGAATAAGAACATCACCATTCTCAATTTGCAATCAGGTAAGGCAAAAATCTATTGTGGTTTCGGAGGTGTTGGAGTGCTGGTTTCACCGGGTATGAATGTAAATATGTTTGATATTTCCTTCAGGGGTACTGGAACGAATTTACTTCGAAATGAAGGTGTGCTTAATTTGCATAATGTGCTTATACATAAGTTTGGTCTCACAGCGCAGCCATTCTTAAATTACCAGCATGCGACTTTTTTTGGGACGGTGGATATCAGGAATTGAAGCAGGAGTAAAATGTAGAAAAGTGTGATAACTTATGGCAATTCGGGTATGAACAGATTTCGACGAAATCCGAATGATCTTTGTGTCAGTGGTAGTCTGCTTCGCAATCATTCTTAATTTCCGAGTTAGCTAATTAATACATTATCGAAATTTATAATATATAATTAATTCCGAATTTCGACGAAATGATTTTGCCTGATTTGAGGATTTGTAATGGTTGGAGGTGCCAATTAAAATTTATATTTTATCAAAATTAGATACAATTAGAATATTATATTATATAAATACATAATATATAATTCCTTCCGTATTTCGACGAAATGAATTTAATGTATTATAGTATTGAAAGGAGGCTAGGGCTCAAATCAAATAATATTTCCAACAGCTTGATTTCCCCCAAAATCCTATATGTCCCTTCTCATTAAGATTTGTCATCCTGTTGACAAATGAAGATTAGCTTCGAAAAACGCTTTCACCTGATTTGGTCATTTCAGTTTGATTATTGCCCCTCTCATCATAATCCAAGGGGTAAAATTCTTATAACGGGAAGAAATTTGGCCCATTGAATTTTCGAAATGATTCTAAGCAATGAAATCACCATATTTTACCAAAAAAGGTAAATACAGTTTAACCCTTCTCACTGTCTCGTGCCTGCTCCTTTGTATTCCGCGTGCCATTACCCAGGCTGATTTGCTGACGGAAGCACGGGAATTATCCTACAACGGAAATTATCAGGAGGCCGATTCGCTATTTCGAAAACTCATTGCAGCAGACTCATTAAACACAGAAGCCATTCTTGGCAGTGCCTATAATAAGAGTTGGCATGAGCACAGAGAAGAAGCCCTTATTGAATTTGGTAAGGTTCTGAAAATCGATCCAAAAAATAAAAGCGCATTCATTGGATTGGGATATACACTGGCCTGGAACAAAGATTATGCAAATGCCAAGTACCCTTTTCTCAATGCATTAAGTCTATATCCAAAAGATCCTGAAGCAGAAAAAGGTCTTGCTTACGTCTATTTGTGGCAAGGATCACCAGACGTGGCACTGGAAATGTTTGCTAACCTGAACAAACGGGATCCCTCTGATGCGGAGTATTATGTTGCATTAGCCCTGGCACATATACAGAAATATGAAACTATCGAAGCGCGGAAATTGCTGGATAAAGCTCTTATGATTGATCCTGCCAACACAGCCGCTACGGATGTAAAATCCTCACTAAGGTATGCATCGCCAATGGTGGAACTGGATATCTGGGGCGGATATTCTCACATTAATACAAGTTCAAGGTTTGGTTTGCGGAACGTTCAGATCAGTGTTCAGGTTTCTCGTTCACTAAGAGCATTGCTTACGTACGATAATGCTCTGTCATTAGACAATTTATTTTTTATCAACAAGAATTACAATGCAGAAACCTTCATGGCCGGTGGGATTATGTCATGGAATAAAAGTAACATCTCCCGGTTGCAGTCAGGATACAGAAATTTGGATGCTCAGGGAGTTCAATGGCTTCTATCTGGTGAACATTCTATTTCTTTTAATGATCATAAAATACTAAAAGCAGGAGGGCTA
>JBDSPM010000107.1:0-3406 GCA_039930325.1 Saprospiraceae bacterium | reverse complement strand
CGGAAAGTGTCTTGTGCATAATACCAAGACCTGGCGCAATTGAAATTTTTCCTTCCCCATCAAAAGATTTATATCCTTCAATATTCACGCCCTTGAGGAAAGAGGGATACAAGTCAAATAAATTTTTCTGCCGGCCTGCTATCCCTTTAATGATCCATGTAGGAGAAATCTCATATGTCAGTTTCAATCCAACCAAAGCATTGTCGATGAGAAGAGGCCGTTCTTCATAGGCTCTGAATATGACCCCGCTGCCGAATTGGTCATAGATATGACCTGCGAGAATGCCCAGCTTGCCTATTTTCTTACCGACATACCACCGGCCTATTCCCTGGGCAGTATATGAATCCTGGGGGTTCAGGAGCGCAGAATTTGCGAAAAAATCATATCGTATGCCGAGATCGAAGCCGGAAACCTGGGCACGAAGCGTAAGCCAGGTCTCGTTCCCGATTAGCTGATGATCATATTGCGGAGTGTTTGCAGCACCGATTTTAGTGTCCCGCATATAGAAGTACGCATTGGATTCCAGGCTCCCTGACAGGGTAAGTTGCTCCTGAGCCATGCAAGTCATTGAAAATAAACATAATATGATCGCCTGAAGGGTGCGGGGAGCTTTTATATACATTATTGGATTAATGATTCGTTAAATGAGGGAGTATCTCTTCGTCAATTGGCATCAAAAATATATATTTGAGGAATGGCAGCCCCTATACCTCTGTGGGATTTCGCCTTTTATTTTACACCTTAAAATTAATGACTAGTGAAAAGTATCCTGTACATCATTTTATTAGCTTCCTTTTGCTTTGGATTTACTCTGCCGGTTGGGGACAAAAAAGTACCTGATATCACCATTTCCAATCTCCAGGGGAAGCCGATAAATATCCAGGATTATATCGTACCCGGCAAAATCACCATTCTGAGCTTTTGGGCTACATGGTGTTCGCCCTGCAAGAGGGAGCTTGACGCAGTCTCTGAACTATATCCTACATGGACGAAGGATTACAATACGAAATTGATCGCCATATCCATAGACAATGCAAGAGCGGTATCCCAGGTCAAACCACTCATCGAAGAGAAAGGATGGGAGTTTGATGTATTGGTGGATTCTAAACAGGAACTGCAGCAGGCGCTTAATTTCCAGGCGATACCTCAAACATTTGTGGTTGATACAAAAGGTAATATTGTGTATCAACATGAAGGCTATACACCGGGCGATGAATATGAATTAGAGAAGTTCCTTAAAAAATTAGCCGGTAAATAATTTTTCACTTCCCTTTCACCGAAACTCAATTTTATATTTTGTAATCTTTGATATTACACACGCTTGTGTGGGTTTCCCGTGCCGATTATGAAATTTAGTTCTGAATTGGAAATGGCATCATCCTCAGCAATCGTACCAGCATGGTTAAAAATTATTTTGCACACAACCCGCCAATGTATTTTTTCGTTTTAGTCCCCAGGTGAAATAATAATAAAATTCATTGACATGGATTTCACTATTCGCATTATGTTTCCTATATTTAGAAAAAATAGACATTGTCCATGAGTCAGCCTGTTATTGATTTACAGGAATCCCTACGCGAATATTTCGGTTTTACGCAATTCAAAGGAGATCAGGAAGCCATTATCGAGACGGTGATGGAAGGAAGGGATTGCCTTGTCATCATGCCAACGGGTGGTGGTAAATCATTATGTTATCAGTTGCCGGCATTGATGATGGAAGGCACCGCGATTATTATTTCTCCGCTAATCGCTCTGATGAAAAATCAGGTGGATGCCATACGTGGATATCATGAAGGAGATGTCGTAGCCCATTTTCTTAATTCCTCTTTAGGAAGGAAAGAAATTGCGCAGGTCAAAGAAGACATAGCAAGTGGAGTTACCAAATTATTATACGTCGCGCCTGAAACGTTGACGAAGGATGAGAATCTAGAATTTTTCAGCAATGCCAATATCTCTTTCGTAGCTGTAGACGAAGCACATTGTATTTCTGAATGGGGACACGATTTCCGTCCTGAGTACAGGAATATCCGATCGATGATAGAACGTATCGGCACGAATATACCTGCAATGGCACTTACTGCAACGGCTACACCAAAAGTGCAATCTGATATTGTCAAGAGTCTTGAAATGCGGAATGAGCGAAAGTTCATATCAAGCTTCAACCGCCCTAACCTATATTATGAAGTACGACCAAAGCTCAATAAGGATCAAACGATAAAAGAAATTCTTCAAATCCTGAAGGGTGCCGGCGGTCCTTCCGCCATCATTTATGTTCAGGCAAGGAAAACGACGGAAGAGCTCGCACAGATGTTGAACCTGAATGGTCTCTCAGCGGCCCCATATCACGCAGGCATGGATTCGAAGACGAGAGCTAGTGTGCAGGATAATTTTCTAAGTGAAGAAGTGAAGGTGATTTGTGCAACGATTGCATTCGGAATGGGCATTGACAAACCGGATGTCAGAGTGGTGATCCACTTTGATATACCGAAAAGTATAGAAAATTACTATCAGGAGACAGGCCGAGGTGGACGGGATGGTCTTGAGGGATCATGCTATTCCTTCTACGCACCAAAGGATATATACAAGCTTGAGAAATTTCTCCGGGATAAGCCTGTGGCGGAGCGTGAAATGGGTGGTCAGCTACTTGAAGAAGTGGTGGCGTATGCTGAGACCAGCGGTTGCAGAAGGAAATTCCTGTTGCATTATTTTGGAGAGGAATATGATGATAAGCAATGTGAAGGTAATTGTGACAATTGCCGTTTCCCGAAAGAGAAACATGAGGTCAAGAACGAGGTTAAACTGGCACTTGAAGTAATACTTAAGCTAAAAGAAGGCTACTCAACGAAAGTCATTGTTGACTTCATGATGGGTAAATCCAGCAAGGAGATGAATGAATATGCGTTCAATCAGCTGGAGGGGTATGGCACAGGAATAGAGAAAGGAGATGTTTTCTGGTATTCAATCGTTCGACAGGCTTTGTTGGCTGGTTTACTTGAAAAAGAAATTGAAAATTATGGTGTTCTGAAATTAACACCGGCCGGTAAATCATATATTCAAAAGCCCAAGAGTTTGATGATTCCACTCAACCGTGATTTTTCGAATGAGAAATTAGGTGAGGATGATGCTCCCGCTAAAATGGTGGCGTTGGATGATGTGCTGATGGCACAGCTTGAGGATCTCAGGAAGAAAGAGGCTAAAAAGAAAGGCGTTCCTACATGGGCGGTCTTCCAGGATATTTCTTTACAGGAAATGGCTACGGAGTACCCGATCACCATGGAGGAATTGTCCAATATCAGTGGTGTGTCTCTTGGTAAAGCTCAAAAATATGGAAAGGCATTTGTTGAAATGATCAAAGCCTACGTAGATGAAAATGAGATTGAAAGGCCTACCGAATTTATAGTACGAC
>JBDSPM010000106.1:0-5570 GCA_039930325.1 Saprospiraceae bacterium | reverse complement strand
TCCTGTCCCTGATAAAGTCCAAAAGGAGGTTAGAGATTGAAGGGAATTATTTTGCAGTAGAATCTTTATGGTGGAGGCCAATCGTAGCACCAAACAACACATTGAACTGGGTAAAAAAGAAATGTTGACTTGCCGATTCAGACTGGTTATGCGATGTCCTGATGTCTGGCATGTTGATATATCCGTTTTTAAATTCAGACTGAATAAATAAAAATTTGAAAAATGAAATATTCACAGCGGCCACTGCGCTGATTCCATAGCCAGAGATGTGATACTGATCATTGTTGTTTTTATTGAACAAGGTTGTATTGGTTTTGGGCATCAGGACGCCTACGCCGATCCCTTCCGTCAAATTTATTTTTACTTTACCCAGGTCCAGTATCCTGTCAAACCTCCTCATATCTATGTTGATATAATTCAACCCATTCGTGTGTTCAAATTGTAAAAATTCAGGCGCAAGAATAATGGCTTGATTCGCATACGTTCCATCATAGAGAGTTTCTGTATTGGCGATCGTTCCGGAGATTTTTACCTCCTGATTTTTTTTCATGACATACTTCATGTGATCAAAGCCAAAGGATACTGAATAATTGTCTTTGATATAATATCCTATCCTGAAATCGGTCTGTGGTATGGTGACATTGAATGGATTAAAATATTTATTCCAGCTGAATGTGGTAGGCTTGTCATGTGCTACCACGTTTTGCAGTTTAAAATCATAATCTACACCATGGAAATGAATATCTGATGTGGTGTACCATCCTCTGTTCCATCCCCAATAGAAGTAGAGATTGCCTTTTCGACCAGGAGGCTTGTTTTCTGATTGTGCATGCGAATAACTGACAGAAAGAATTAGGAGTATGGAAACAAATATTCTTAAAATTATGATCGACTTTATGGTATTCATAGCGCTCTTATTCATTGTTTTACTGAGCGCAAATATATCATCTATTTGACTTTTATTTAGGAGTATATCTCACTATTTTGCCATTCTCAGAGAAGACCAGGGTTCCTTTATTTTTTCTTTTTTCTTCTACTAATTTTTGAAATGCCTTCTTTAGACCTTCAAAGATGATGGCGCCTAATTCAGGACTTGAGGCTTCAATTTTCATTACTGTTTAATATTATTCCAAATGATTTGATCGTAGATCAATGCTTGTTTTCCTTTCAAACCCTCAGCCACAAAGGTAAGGGGATTATTCGAATTATCGAAAACCATCCATTTGTCCACCATATTGAAAAACAGATGATTAAAATTGTAAATACCTATTGCATATCTCCTCCTCACTATTTCTTCGGGTATTGAATGTCCACCCTCTAAAACTCTTGTTCTTACCCTCTCAATGGCAAGTTCCGGAGAATCCAGATAGAAGAAAACTAGAGTCGTGTAATAATTTGCATTCTGTGCTTCGCGAATTAACTGGACATATGATTTTGCGGATAATGTGGTTTCAAAGGCAAAGTCAGAATTCATTTGTATAAGATTCTTAATACGAGTGAGCATTATTCTGCCGGCTTGTATAGCAACAGATCCAGGATTGAAAGGGGAAAGTCCTTTTGCAATATCATCTGCATTAACGAATTGAGTAATGCCAAGCATTTCTGGAAGAATTGTATAAGAGGCAGTTGTTTTACCAGCGCCATTGGGTCCCGCTATAATGAATAGATCAGGCATTCACTTTTTATTTAAATATATAGCATTCGTAGCGGGTTTGCCCGATAAACTTATGTAATTGCATATTGTTTCTTATTGCTGTCGTCCTAATTTAATTATTTTTCCTTTTTCTCTTATTTGTTGTTTTTCCTTCTCGTCGTCAATATGTTCAGGGTAAAAGCTAAAATACAAGTCACCCAAATGGTCGTGAAATCCCCAACCAATCCCTGTTGTATCACTAACGACCTTATACGCTCTAATGCCGAACTTTTCGAGTAAATTTTCTTTCCTCATTAAGGTCAGTGCGTTTAGATAAGTTACTGACAAACTATTATAAAATCCTTCGTTTATATCTCCAATGTCATTGGTAAACATGACACCTGTCTCCACATAAAAGAGTATTAGTTCTGCCAGTAAATCAGCAGATGTCCCAAATTTTTTAAAATCAGCAATTGCTTGTTTCGCATCCTTGAGCTTAAGTTGATAACCCCTTTCAGGATAAAATGAATAAAATATTTTATCCCGATACTTTTCAAAAAGTTCTTTTTCATTTGGGTTTGCATAGAAATCAAAAAACTGTTTTACCGACTTGTTCTTTTTATACAAGTCGGCTATAAGGGCAATGAGTTTTCCCTTCTCAAGTTTATTAAGTTCTTTTTTTACATCGGTAAATCCCATAAATTATTTACTGTTGTACTAACATTTGTTCTGACGACGAATAGGGCTATGGACAATGGCGACTCAATTTGTAACTCTTCCAGGTAGCCTAAATCTGTTTCAAGATAAAAAACTGTTATCCGCCATTAACATAGGAGCCGTTGTTAGCTACCGTATTTAGTAATTTTCTGTGTGAATCGGATTTTTCCTGTTTTATCTTTCCCAAACATGAAAAACAATCCGTTTTCTAATTCACTTATATCTAAAGTCAAAAGTTCTTGAGAGGTCATTATTTTTATTTTACGGATTTCGCCCAAAATGTCCACAATGTATATTTTATCAATGAGTTGACCTTCAGTTATTACAGTAACGAAATCATTTGAGGGATTTGGGGAAACTGTTGCTTTTACTTTTGTTGCTTCGGTTATGGATGTTACTCCTTCTAAATAATCACAATCAACTTGATTGTAGCTTAAGTTTATCAATCCAACATTCGAATCTTCATAACATCGAAAATGGTAAGAGGGTGCATCAAAGGGCTGTAGGATTGTATGTGTATGAAAAAAATAGGAATCCATTGAGCCTAACCCTTCAATCACTCTCATTTTGGACAATTGCCCTGGATTAAAAATATCCGGGAAATTAATATCCTGAAAAGCAACTGTTGATCCATTCATTTTCAAAGTACCTACTGAATCAACTACAAATGGATAGGGACTCTGACCTCCGAAAAACATGAATTCAAGTGTGTCATCAGGTGCTCTATTGAAGTCATATAGAATATTCACAAAAGGAAACAAATTTGGTTCATAACCATAGACTATGTTGTTTTCTTCATAGGCGTATGAAGTTTCAATAATAGTATCCAAGGAGGTATTTATTGTACCAGTATTTACATAGATAATTGTGGACAAAAGTTTCTTGTAAATATGATTTCCAATTGTGGTATCCACCTTGGTAACTTCTAATTTACTTAGACCGTAACTTCCGTATGAACTAAAGTCATATGCCCATTTGGCCCCTGTTGTAAGCCAATTTATCTGACTTATGGCAGGAAAGGCTATTGCGATTGAGAAGAATATTATTAATAGTGTTTTCATATTCATCATGGCAGATAACACCTAAATATACGCAAGTTTAATTTCAAATAATCTTTTAACAAACCACTACATGGTATTGCATTTCCTCAAATATTAATTGCTGTTTTCCAATATTGCGATTTTAAAATAATCGATCTGCTCACGCTTCTTTTTAACTCTTCATCCCGCCACATTTACTTCGTCAAGGTGGGATCTCGCTGCGCTCGACTTTTCACTCTTCACTTTCTTGCACTGAGCTGCATCAATTCGAACTTGTTCGAAGATGAGTCGAAGTGTCACTTTTCATTATATTTCACTTCCATTCCCTGCGCAGGATTGGTGATACGCACTTCCGTCCTTCGATTGTACTGATGTTCTGCTTCTGAGCAAGGCACATCATCCACGCAACGATTTCTAGGAGAAGACTCACCGGCTGCTTTCGTTACAATCCTGGAAGATGCTACACCTCTTGAAACGAGGTAAGACTTTGATGATTCAGATCGGCGGGTTGACAGCTCCATATTATAATCTGCAGTGCCTCTTGAATCTGTATGCGACGTGAGCTCAATCGTCAGGTCCGGATATTGCTTTAAGATATTTGCGAGTGAAATAAGTTCCTCTGCTTCCCCTTTCCTGATTTCCGATTTATTGAAATCGTAATAAATATTATCCAAAACGATAACGGTACCTGAAGAAATCGGAGCAGTAGGTGATGTGAGCCCGGCAGCATCTTTTAAATAAATCTTCCAATGCTCACCTTCTTCAGACGGCGTAAAAGTAAATGTATGCATGGCATATTCCGGCTGATGGATTTCCGCTTTGATCTGGCATCCTTTCGGAAGGCAAACTTTACTGGTACCATTCATATCAGTGTACATATTCAAATCCACTCTGAGGCATGGGCCAGAAAGCAATATGTTGGCTCCGTTCAGGGTTCTGCTCCCGGATGAATTATAAACTGTAAACAGCGTGTTCAGGCAATTTTCCGGTGCCATCGGCATATGAATTAATTTTAGGTATGCGGGTATTTCGTCACCTCTCAACACTTTCACAAAGGGCACATAATCTGCCCGCTGAACCACCATGGCATAATTGATTTTATCAGTCACCCTGAGTTGCGCTCTTCCTTCAGGTGAGGTCACGGCATCTGCAGTCTCCACAGACAATGTATCCTGGATTCCCCAGCGCAGATAGAAAGTACCTTCCTTGTCTTCATTCGGGATGAGGTCCGTGCTAAAATGATCTTTGTAGAGAGATGGCCCTTCCTGGTTCATGGGTATCAGCCATATATAAGCTTTGTCAAGACCCTGCTCTGCAGCATCGGTAACTAAAATTTCTCTTGGCAGTTGTTCAATAACTTTTACTAAACAGAAAATGGAAACAGGAGACGTCCATCGGTATAAATCATCTTTGCCTTTTGTGGGTTTTCGGTCGCTTCCAAAATAACCTGACTTGCCATCATCTGCAACGATGATCCCTAAATCATCCCGCCCGCTGTTGAAAGGATCCGGCAGATGCTGTAAACCTTTAAATGATTTATCAGATGAAAACGAAGTGACAAAGAGATCTAATCCACCCTTACCTCCACGCCCATCCGAAGAAAAAAATACATACCCATCTGAATGGAAGAATGGAAATACTTCATTCCCTTTTGAATTAATATGAGGCCCCAGGTTGACAGGTGCTGACCATCCATCGCTGTTTCTTTCCACGACATATAAATCCATTCCACCAAATCCGCCAGGCATATTGGAAGAAAATACGAGGAAGCGCCCATCCGCGCTCAATGCAGGATGAGCAACAGAATACAGATCACTACAAAAAGGTAGCTCCGTGATTTGCTCCCAGTCTTCAGCGCCCTTGATGGCATGATAAATTTTTAGCTGCACTTCATTTTTTGCATCGTTGATTACTTTTCCACCGGAGATATTGGATCTCGTAAAAAATATCTCATTGTCATCCTTGCTGAAGGTGCATGGGCCTTCATGGTATTGTGTGCGAATGTTGGGAGAAAAGTATGCAGGCTTATCTCCCATTCCGTCAGGCCCAAGGTCTGCGTACATCAAATCAAAATAAGCCTGACCTGTCTTCGGATCTAGAATGCTGTTGCGCTCACGGGCAACAACGAAAACAATCCCGCTTTGATAATATATGGGAGAAAACTCAATTGATTTCGTATT
>JBDSPM010000105.1:0-2968 GCA_039930325.1 Saprospiraceae bacterium | reverse complement strand
TGTTCCTTTACGCCCTGGACATTGATCTTAAGATCAGGTTCATCCATGAGGTCTTTTTGCTGAAGGACGAACACAATCTTTTTGTGCCATTCTTCATGCATGAAATCGAAGAAATCCCATGCTGACTGGCGATAAGGATTTTTTGCTTCGAATACAAAGATGATCAGGTCTGATCCGGGAATAAAGCGCTCGGTGATTTCCTGGTGATGTGTGATGATCGTATTTGTCCCGGGTGTATCGACGATAGCTATATCTTTTAGAATCGGACTGGGTTGGTAGACTCTCCTCAGATAGGGACTGATCTCTTCTACTTTATAAATGTCACCATATACGATCTGCTGGATCGTATCTGTCATCGGGGATGGAGCAACCGCGCAGAGATTGGGTTCCTCAAGCAGGGCATTGATGAAGGAGCTTTTACCGGCCTTTACCTCACCTACGATGACAAACATAAAAGGCTCATCGATTCTGTCGCGCAGATCGGCTAGTATCCTGCCGGATTCAGTATGCGTTATCCTTTGTGTAAATTGTTGCAGGCCCAGAAGAACTTTTTTCAGTTCGCCTTTTTGCTCCTGTAGTTTTTGATCAATAACCTTAAGCATAATTATGTATAAAGGGCCTTTGCATATTGTTCAAGGTAGTCAATTGCTCCCGGACCCAGGTGGCATAGGACATCCAAGATACTGAGGTTTGGAAGATGTGATTTTGAAAACCGGTGTATCTGGTCATACACCGGTACAAGGTCTTTGGATAAAGCTGACTGACCGGCAGGGATGCCTTTTCGGATGTCGATAACGTCCGAATTGAACTTTACTTCATAAGAAAGGTTATATTCCACGTTCCATTCACCCGGAAAAAAAGAAATGACAAGCTGAATAAATTGCATATTCAGATCCCATAAGAATTGGTGCCTGTTCTTATAAATGGTATCAATATCACTTTCTAATTCACTGAAAAAAGCGGTTTTGCCATAGGCCGCCTTAATGCTTCCTAAATGAATTTGTGGCCAAGGTTGATCATATGATATTTCCACTTCTGTGATTGGCTTTTCCTGGTTTTTTCCTTTTCGAAGCGGTACGGAGAGAAGAAGCGGATCTTGAGAACCAAGGATGGCGGTTTTATTTCGCCAGGTTCTTTTTTGATAATGTTCGTGTTTTTCAATGATGAGTTTACCATGGTACTTCCAATGAGCAAAATATTCGATCGATGGTAAATACTGCATCCCGGCTACACAAGCGCTCATTTCATTTAATTATCATGCAAATGTAATACTGATGGTGGAAGATATTGGTTGGAGAAAATATGCAGGCAGGTTCAGAACGTATGATAGGCTCATCGATTCTCCGCCTGGAGCAGATGTCCGGATGATCATTTGCATTCCGATATGTGCGGAGCCTGATTTGGCCCTTACGCTCGATTCTCTGTATGAGGCAAGGCAAAGCGATATTCATACGGAGGTTATACTTCTCTTCAATAAAAATGATAAAATGCAGACGGGAGAGTTGGAACTGCATGATCAATCATGGAAGCAAAGTAAAGACTGGATAGCTCAACATCAGAGTGTAGAATTGAAATTTTTTCCGGTATACATCGATCACCTTCCTGATCCAAAGGGCGGAGTAGGCTGGGCCAGGAAAATGGCAATGGATGAAGCAGCCAGGCGATTAGATTCAAAAGGCATCATCGTCTGCCTTGATGCCGATTGCACAGTCGCAAGTAATTATATAGCTGCTATTTTCCGGCACTTCGAGGTATTTAAAAAACAGGATGCCGCTTCGATTTTTTATGAGCACCATATCGATCATCTGGACCTTCCGCAACGCAATGCAATTGTATTGTACGAACTCCATTTGCGATACCTGATCAATGCGCAAAAATGGTGTGGGCATCCATATGCATTTTCAACCGTTGGATCTGCTATGGCGGTTAGGAGGAAGGCCTATCTGGACCAGGGAGGGATGAATACAAGAAGCGCCGGTGAGGACTTTTATTTTCTTCAAAAATTTATAGAAATAGGAACACATGATGAAATCAAAAACACCACGGTGTTTCCTTCTGCTCGCATTTCATCCAGAGTTCCCTTTGGAACAGGAAGGGCAATGTTTCAGATTTTGCAGGAGAAAGAAAATTGGCTAACCACCGACTTTCAGATATTTCACAGAATAAAGCCACTTTTTCAGTCTCTGGATAAGCTGAGAGACATCGCTTTAAAAAGGCCGCCTGAAGAAAGTTATGAGACGCTTCAAAGAATCCTGGGTGTTTCGGTTGATCTAATTTCCTATCTGAAGCATATAGATTTTTTAAAGGAATGTCACTCAATCGCTATTAATACTGCGAACCTTACTACTTTCAAACAAAGATTTTTCAGATACTTCAATTCGTTCAGAATGATGAAGTATATGCATTTCATGAGTGATCACAATTACCCGGAAGTTCAGGTTCTCGAAGGCGCATCCAGATTAATAAGGGAAATGAAAGTTCCTGTTCCGGAATTTCAGAAGGAAGACTCCTATCTGCAGCTATTCAGAAAACATGATCGTGAAAAAAGATAATTTGAATATAGAATGCGGGAAGGCCGGATCTATATAAACATTTCTGTTTTTGCAAAATGAAAGGAAGCTTCAAGAAGCGCATTTTCGTCTGAATCTGAGCCATGAACAGCATTTTCACCGATATTCTTAGCGAATAATGCTCTTATCGTTCCGGCTGCAGCTTTAGCAGGATCAGTAGCTCCAATAAGCACACGGAAATCATCTACCGCATTTTCCTTTCGTATTACTACTGCTACAATTGGGCCTGAGGACATAAATTCAACTAATTCCCCAAAAAAGCCCCTTTCCCTGTGAACCTCATAGAATTCACCGGCTTTTTCAGGAGAAAGCTTGGTGTATTTCATGGCTACGATCTCAAATCCGGCTTTGTTGATCTGGGCAAGTATTGCGCCTGTATGGCCTGCTGCTACTGCATC
>JBDSPM010000104.1:0-5197 GCA_039930325.1 Saprospiraceae bacterium | reverse complement strand
CACTCTTCACTCGGTTGCTGAGCTGCACCACAAGGATAAGTTTAGCAGGTCGAAGCATCACTCTTCACTCGGTTGCTGAGCTGCAGCACAAGGATAAGTTTAGCAGGTCGAAGCATCACTCTTCACTCTTCATTTCACCAGCTTTAATTCAATCCGTTGGTTATTCGCTTTTCCTTCCGGAGTGTCATTACTATCAATCGGGTTGTTTTCTCCGTATCCTTTAGCCATAAGCCGGTAATCATCTATGCCCTTGCTGACCAGTAGTGTTTTCACTACTGCAGCCCGCTCATACGACAATTTCATATTGGCGCTCTTCCCACCATCGCTATCCATGTATCCACCAATTTCGACTCTCAAACCGGGATTGTCATTTAGCGTTTTCATGATTGCGTTCATCGTACCCATGCTTTCAGGTTTGAGGGTTTTGGTAGCATCGAAAGTAATTCCACGGGCTATCCACCGTCCACATGAGGTTAATTTATCAGAAATATCCGCTCCGCCTCCTGAAGTAATGCGGACATTTGTAAATAAAAGTGGGTATTCAGGAGCGGCAATTCCTCCAAAAAAAACTTTTGTTGGCACGAATCCAAATCTCGGAATACTCAGCAACATGTACTGATCTATATAGCATTTGACTTGCCCATTTTCACAGGACAGCGCTGCATGGTGCCATTGGTTATAGAATTGCCCAGGATCATCAGGATATTTTCCTGCAAGATGTGAAGTAAAATACCCGGTCTCGACATTCGTGCTCCAGAGAAATAATCTTTCTGATCCATTTTCATTAGGAAAAAAAACGGCCAAGGGATAAGCGCCATCCTTGATTTCAAAATCAAATTCGATCGTAAATGAATCCGCCAGGAAATTCTCATCTTTAAAATAAGGGACCACCTTGGCATAATTTCCATCAGTCAATTCAAATGCTGTGGCATCATCGAAATTAGTAACCTCGCCGTGCCCAGACTTCCTTGTCCACCGCGCAGGAAATTCTCCAATGGGGCTATCCAGGAAATGATCTTCAAAAAGGATTTTTTCTCCCGGAACAAAGTCATAGTTAATATATGTCTTGAATGAAGCTTGTTGCGCGAACGAGGATAAAGAAAAGAAGGAAAATATGATGAGAACCAGGTAATGCAAATTTTTCATGCTTGAATCAAAGATAACCTGGCCAGGGCTCTTTACCGAAGCATTGAGATTTGATTAACATTGGGGAAATAGTAATAAAATTGAATGCAGTTTTGGCTTTACCACCATTCCCATTTTCAAAATTCTGAGCCCATTGAAACGAAGCTTTTATCTTCCAGGCACGTACATAAATCATTTTATGCCTTCATCACCTAATTTTTTTTGATTAAATCGAAACATATAGGCAAAATCTTATGTATAGTTTTTGATAATTTATTAATTCACTATTCAAATCAATAGTCCAATGGCAAATCCAATAAAAAAGGCTGCTAATGATGCAGCTAAGACAGTAAAGAAAGCTGCGAATACCACGGCTAAGACAGTAAAGAAAGCTGCGAATACTACAGCTAAGACTGTAAAGAAAGCTGCAAATACTACGGCTAATACAGCAAAGAAAACGGCAACTGATGTTGGAAATACGACAAAGAAAGCTGCAAACAATGTTGGCAATACGACGAAGAAAGCTGCAAGCAATGTGGGTAACACAGCAAAGAAGGCTGCTATGAATGTAAGCAAAACGGTAAAGAAAGCTGCTTCTGATACTTCTTCCCGCGTCGCGAATAAAACAGAAAATTCTGCTAAGAGGGCTGTTAATAAAGCAGGGCACACCGCCAATAAGGCAGTAAATAAAGCAGGCAGAGCCATTGACAAAGGAATCAACAAAGGAGCTAAAGTAGCCAACAAAGCCATCAATAAAGGAGCTCGTGCAGTGAAAAGAGCAGCGAAGTAATCCGACTCATCACCCCCATGTCCAACTATCGGATTTCCAGTTGCTTTTAATCCAGTTAGGAGAGGTTGCCAATGGGTAAGTTCATTTTAATCTATTAATGCTTTCCAAGGCTGCGGTGCCATTATAAAATCATCAATGGAATGGCCTCACTGGCTGACTTGGAAATGAGTATCAAAGTGTAGAACCCGCTTGGCAACCTCGTTGTATCAAGTTTGTATGGCCGATTACCGATAGGTACATCTCCCGGGACTCTTACTTCTCTCCCAACACCATCGAGTAACTTGATAATGGGGTTGCTTGCAATTCTTCCATTAAAAGAAACATTCACTTCATTCTTACCGGGATTAGGCCATACCCTTATCCCATTTCCATAATCCTCATTTGTATTGTTTTGATAAATGCCGGTGACCACACCGCCCTCATAAGCACCAATCGATCTTGGAATGAGAAATTCAATACCGGTAAAATCTTCTTCTGGTTTACTTACTCCATAGCCCTTACCAATTGCAGGACTATTCTCCAACAATGAAAAATCCTGCATGATTGCATCAACGAACAATGGATCTTCTTCAACAATATTATCTACATCCACTACAGGAAGATCAGGTCCGTCCCAGGTCAGGTCATCTTCATGAAACCAGAGGTTATTGGAAAATGTAAATGTTTCAGGTGCAGTATTGGGTCCGATATTGCATTCAATGACCACTTGCTCATCGAGGAATATAATATTATTCCGGAATGTATTGTTACCGCATGGAGGAAAACGGTCAGGGTCCACTGTTTCCTGTAGAATCCTCAATACCCATTTTTCAGGAAGGTACATCGTATTATTGATCACCTCAGTATTGATACAACCTACAAATGCAACTGGTGCCTGCGAGCCGATAAAAATATTGGAATACACTTTCAAATCTGCGGCCTCATAAGGAGCGTCAATTGGACGAAAGAATTGCAGATCTGTAGAACCGCCAAGATTTACCGCGCGCAAACCACCGTCCTTGAATAAATTCGCCTCGATGCGAATATTCCTTGTTCCTCCTTTTGCTTGTATCGAATTCGAACCAAGGTGTTCAAAATGATTGTTTTTGATCAGGCCATCATGACAACCCACCATATCGATTCCACTGCCACCCTCCGCACCATTCAAAAAAGTGCAATGGAGAATTTCAAAATCATCAAGGCCGGATAATTTTAGCAGATCATTATTGCCGGAAGCATTCATATCCCTGAATATGCAATTCTCAAATTTGATGTGATGTGTGGGTGTAGCATACGTGCCTCCATCATCAAAATTGAGTCCATTGCCGGTCTGGTGTTGAAAGATGAAACCGCGTATGTACAAATAAGCAGCATCCGTGAACTGCCATGCATTCGTTCCACCATCAAATATCACGGAGTCACCTTCTGCCGCCAGGATATAAATCCAGGATGATGAGGTCCCCTGCAGATTGCTGACGAAAACATCACCGGTATATATTCCCTCATGCACCAATACAGTATCTCCGGGAACAGCGATCTCAGTTGCATCAGAGAAATTCGTAAAAGGATACCCACTTCCTACATGAAGAATGGATCCTGTTAAGGATAAATTGAAGCCCAGTAGAAATAATAAAATAAATGGAACAACAACAGATGTTTTCATTTGCTAGAACGACTGCACAGCCCTCACAGCAAGCTTGGATGATTTATTGGTTTTATTTCCATTTCCGTTTTCAAAATTCTGAGCCCAGGCATTGTTCCGGTTTTCTTCCGTTGCGCTCCAATAGAGGCCTTTGGTATAAACACTGATATATCTCCTGCTCAGGTAAACCATATTCAATTCTGCCTTTGTGGGAAGTCGCCATTCATTGAAAGTACCTGTGGTGTAGGCTTCACACACTTTTTTCGCAGTTTCCCAATCAAGGTTTCCGACTTCTTTTATCGAAGCCAATAACCCATGATCACCTGCAGTGTTAAGGGCGATGATGATCCCTCCATGAAAATTTTGCCCAAGGGCTAATTTTTGAGCTTGCTTTTGTGGAACGGTCGGCGGAACCTTTGTTTTATTCACTGGAGTGGTGGGCTTGACGGTCTCGCTTTTTGGCGAAGGAGTGGATTTCACCTCCGTAGTAGAGGACACGACAGATTCAGTATCTGTCTTTGTATCTACAATAAGGCTATCCCTTGCCTGCTGGTTAGCTCTGCCAATAAAATCAAGCTTGGATTTAGCAAGTGCGTAATATTTACCATTCGGAAATTTCGCCTGATAGGTGGCAAATGAAGTGCTGTCATTTTTTGTAAGCGCTACATTCCATGCATTAATATCCCCGTTTCCGGAGCGCATTTTCATAATTCCGAAAATCCCAAGAATAAGAAACACAACCCCAACACCGATATATATATTTCTCCTGCCTCCTGTCCCTTCCTTTGCCAGCTCCGGATTTTCTTTCAGAGCTTTCTCTCTTTCCTGCTGCTTCAGCAATGCCGCCTTTTCTTTTTCCTGTTGTTTTGCAAGTTCACGCTCCTGCTTTTCTTTGGCAGCCTTTTCTTTTTCCTTTTGCCTGGCAAGCTCACGTTCTTGCTTTTCTTTCTCAGCTTTTTCTTTTTCCTCTTTTAGTTTTTGCTCACGCTCCTGCTTTTCTTTTGCAGCTTTTTCTTTTTCCTCTTTTAGTTTTTGCTCGCGCTCCAGCCTTTCTTTTTCAGCTTTTTCTTTTTCCTCTTTTAGCCTCGCTTCTTTAGCAGCCTGCTCACGTGCAAGCCTTTCCTTTTCCTGTTGTTTTTCCAGCTCTTTTACGCGGTCCTGCTCAGCTTTTTCTACACGCTCAATATCAGCAATGGCGGATAATGCCAAAGTTTCAAAATTCCCATGCGGATATTCCTCAAGGTAGTGCTGGTATATTTTTTTCGATTTTTCGGTTTTTGCTTTTTGCCACAGCAAACCTTCCACTTCGTCTTCTTTCTGCTGTAATTCCAATTGCTTCAAAAAGAGCCGGGCCTCTGATTTGAATTCTCCTTTGATGGATTGGTTGAGGTAATTTTTGTATGACGCAATTGTATTGATCCGACAGGCCTCCTCCCATAAATTCGTTTCCCACTTTGAATTTTCATGGGCACCGGTGATATCCGCATCGGCATCAATATTTTGCGATTCAGAAATGCCATGAGCTTTTGCATCGTGTTTGACGGCCGAGACTGTAGAGGCCAGGTTGAGCGCATGGATCAACTGATTAAGACCGGCGGAATAATCTGATGTAAAATCAATTCGTTGTAATCTTCGAAGCCTGAAAGGCGCAAGACAATCAT
>JBDSPM010000103.1:0-6495 GCA_039930325.1 Saprospiraceae bacterium | reverse complement strand
GTTGTGGTTGCAAAATATCGCCTGAAGTTTTGAATACTATTTTGGATAAGGTAAACGTAAATCCTATTCGTTTTTCTGCGCTTTTGGTTGGTAATGAACACCGGGATGATGCCGCAGTAATGGATCTGGGGGATGGAACTGCGATCATCAGTACGACTGATTTCTTTATGCCTATTGTGGATGATCCTGAAACCTTTGGAAGGATAGCGGCCACCAATGCGATCAGTGATATCTATGCTATGGGAGGCACCCCTTTAATGGCCGTAGCTATCCTTGGATGGCCCGTCAATGCCCTGGATCCGGAAATAGCAGGAATAGTAGTCAATGGAGCGCAAATGGCTTGTATGGATGCAGGAATCCCATTGGCAGGCGGCCATAGTATTGATTCACCCGAACCAATATTTGGCCTTGCTGTGACAGGTCGTGTGGATGTAAAGAACATAAAGAAAAACGGAGGTGCAGCTCCGGGGGATTTATTGTTCCTCACAAAGCCATTAGGGATCGGGATCATAACCACTGCTGAGAAAAAAGGAATCGTACATCCTGATCACGCTGAGTTGGCGATCCGGGTTATGACAAAACTCAACAAAATAGGTGAGACTTTGGGTAAGATGGACGGGGTTTCTGCTATGACCGATGTTACAGGCTTTGGTCTTGCCGGCCATCTGCTGGAAATGTGTGAAGCAAGCGGGACCACTGCCATCATTCATTTTGATCAACTGCCTCTGATCACAGATACTTTGGGATATTATATCAGTGAAGGCTGTGTACCGGGCGGAACACAGCGGAATTATGACAGCTATGGGAAGAGGCTCCATCTTGGCTCAGATGACCAGAGATTTATTCTTTGTGATCCTCAGACGAGTGGTGGTCTTTTAATCGCGGTCAGTCTGGAATACAAGGACCAGGTACAAGCCATTTTGGCACAAGAAGGTCTTTGGAATAGTCCAATTGGTATAATGACAGAGTCGATAGCACTTGCAGGTGAAGTGCAAACTTAGCGTCAGACAAAATCTGAGTCTAGGGAATCTTCTTCCAACTTCTTATTTAACCATGCCTGCCAACCTTTTTCTTCGAGGTTAACATACTGTTCAATAAAGCCACACGATGTGCAAATGTACCGGTCGAAGAATCCGAATTGCGTTCCCCATCTAGCTAATTGGATGATATTTGAGGTTGTAATGCCTTTAAATGCTTCGACTCTGATTACATTACCGGATTTGCATTTAGGACATATATTGGTTTGTTTCATGATCAATAAATCAAAAGAGTGAAGTGAAAATTCTACTTAACATAATATAAATTATGGGCAAAACTATTCTAATTTTAATGGTGGTTAGTATCTCAGTTTGAAATACTTGTTAAAGGCAATGATGTAAATTTATATAAGAGGGACATTTTGCGTGCAACTCGATTTAATTGTTTATTCAGAGCAAACACTTACATAAATCCAATCAATTATCCGTAGCGTATGGCAACATTTTTTTTAGGTACATGTTATAATACCAACCGAAAGACTTTTGCTATGCCCATGTATACCTTACGTGTGATTTTCCAATCCACATCAACTGATGGTGAGATTACACAAAAGATATTTGAAAAAGCAGGCCAGTTTCGCAATGTTAAAGCTGCTGAGAAGGCTTTAGAGACTCAAATGTCTGATTTTCTATCAGAGTTTAGCAGCCAGTCCATTGAATGGATCGTGTTAGAAAAATGTGTGACATTAATACAAAATAAAACCTCCCTTAACAGCCCTTCCAAGTGATTTAGATATCTTTTAGCAAGCCAGCCCTTTTCCGCTTGTCTATTATAACTTTGTGAAGATTCACAAAACATTGAAGGTTACATCAGCAATGCAAGCAGGGTTAACGAGCAAACTAATGGAAGATTCTGAAATAGTTAAGCTTCTGGATGCCTCAAATTCAAAATGAGATACTACAAAATGTCGAGTTCGAAAAGATATCCTTTCTCATTTTTACTTGACTCATTGCTGATATAGACTTTATGATCACTATAGAAAAGGACGCTTTCAGTCTGGTGTTCCTCACTCAGCGTAATTCTTGCTGATTTGCCATTGAAGAAATGAGTTCCGGTAAAGTTTGTAAAATGCACCAGGAATGGATGATAGCTATGATTTTTCAATTCATATCCGATTAAAATGAGTTCAGGGCCGGCTGTCCCTGATCTGTAATCAGCGCCCGTAACTAAACCTTTCGAATCAAAACTTGAAAGTTTTCCGGCCTGGTAAGCACCCGGCATTTTGGGTACACTGTAAATATTAGTTCTCAGATCACCCCGGTCTTTGGAAAACAGATAAAGACTGTCACCAACCGCCACCAGTGCTTCACAATCGAAATTATGCCTGTTGGAATCGTGAAACGAAGTTTGATCCTGGTATTTATATACAATTTTTTCAGCCGTTACATGATCTTTTTTGATCACATCATCTTTTTTGATTTTATAAATCGTCAGGTTTTGACGAGTGCCGCCGTTGTTGCCTGTATCTCCTATGTAAACATACTCCCCATCCGTAGTCACCTCTTCCCAATCGGCATTCACAGCATTGTCTACGTATACTTTTCTCGCTTCTGTATTCTTATTTGCATCGAAGACGTAGAGGATGGCCTTATGGCCGCCATCATTGAGAGCGACGAACAGGCTTTTGGTTAACATCGTCAGGCCGGAACACTCGTTAAGCCCGATCGGTAATGGCCTGATGATATGAAGCCCACTTATGTCATCCGGTGTGACGGAACTCTTATAATCCGGTGTGGCAGAAGGATGACAGGAGGATGGGATGAAAAAACCGGAAATAAGAAAAAGTAGTTGGATGAGCATTTTTAAATTTGTCATGTGAGTGAATCTATCTCTAATCGGAAAAAGCAGGGAAGTGTTCCAAAAGAGCCAACTTATATTAGATTTTAAATTAACGATCTCAAACCTTAACTTCGGATGTCAGGTGCTTTATTATCTAATAAAATACTTTCCTACCATTTTAATCTTAGGCCGACCGGGGTTTTACCAACGGGAATTCTTTGGCTGATGCCTTATGAGGATGAGGAAACACGCCGATGTATGACGGCATTTTACACTACATACTACCAGGACGATCGAAAGAGGATATTTATTTTAGGGATTAATCCGGGCCGTTTTGGCGCCGGTATCACAGGAGTTCCCTTTACCGATCCGATCCGTCTTGAAGCGATTGGAATTCAAAATTCATTTCAAAAGCGAACGGAATTGTCAAGTGTCTTCATCTATGATATGATAAATGCATGCGGTGGCCCGGATCATTTTTATTCCGATTTTTATTTTGCGTCATTGAGTCCGCTGGGTTTTGTGAAAGACGGCAAAAATTATAACTATTATGATGAACGCCTTTTGTCGGATGCTGTAAGGCCTTTTATCATAAAGAATATTGAAACACAAATTGGTTTTGGGGCTGATCTCAGTAAAGTCTACTGCCTTGGACAGGGTAAAAATTTCGACTACCTGAACCAATTGAATAATGAATATAAATGGTGGAAGGAGGTTGTCCCCCTACCCCATCCACGCTGGATCATGCAATACAAGCTTAAACAAAAAAACAGTTTCATAGATCTGTACAAACAAGAGCTCTATAAATAAAAAAGGGACAAGTATCAGACATGTCCCTTTTTTATTTTTTAAACAACAATAAACTATACACTTGCTTATCTGATGACAGATAATAGCGATGTCCAGATTCCTTGTGGTGTCAATGCTTTTACCGTGTATATCCCTACTGCCAGATCGGCGACTTTAACTTCAATCGTACGGCCTTCAACTTTTTCCTGTCGAACAGATTTTCCATCCATGGAAAAGATTTGAACGGATGAGATATTAAAATCAGATGTGAATTTTACCTTATCATTTGCAGGATTCGGACTTAGGGTAATGGCATCTCCTCTCAATGATGCTATTCCACTAACGGTCAGAAACTCGAATGCCAGTATCTGATAACCTGAGGTATATGGAAATGAAGGATCAAATTGTGTTCCTACACCCCTGACATAATTAGAGTTTTCGATGGTAGCCTGATCAATTCCGGAGTCAGCATCCACCCGGATCAGAACTTTGGATCCTAGCTGATGAGTGACATAGACATTGAATCCGCTTGTCCCTGTTGCCACTATACTATCTATGGTGAAAGGCCCGAATGCAATGTGGCTGGATTCAACTCCCTCAGAAGGACTTTCCACCAGGTCGGGAGATACCAATGCGTTGCCGGATGACAGAACATTAATATTATCGGGTACAATTTCGAGAAGGCCATTGAATTGGGATAAAACACCTTCTACAGTTACCAAGTCGCCCTCATTCACAACGTACACTCCAGGATCGAAAGAAAAAACATTTATACCCACATTATTACTATTGATGATATAGAATGAATAGCCAGTTGGCTGAAAATTAATTCCATGCACGACTCCAGTCACTCTTGTGGGAACTCCATTGAATATATTTCTGCCACCTTCATCGGTCTGACGCAGCTGTTCCAACGGGAAGTCAGTATAGTTATTTGGGTCATAAACAGAAACCGTACCGACCATGCCACCATTAAAGTGAAGATCGCAACGGTAATGATTTGTGCCGGGCAGTGTAAACTGATGATCATATTGCCATGGACCTACAACGGGAGCGCCACTGAAAAAATCTTCAGGATTAGATGTGAATACAGTTTTCTTTCCATCTACATTATGCTGTACAGGTTCATTATTGATCCACCTAACTGAATCTCCGATTGCTACGACTACATCTGCTGGGTCAAACTGAAAATTAGCCACTGAGATCGTTACTGCAGGACCCGAACTACCTCCACCTGAGTTTTCTGCACCCGGAGTACCGAGTACTTCATGTGCATTGATGATGACACCTGTTGACCCGCTGCTGGCGTGCCAGTTAGCACCATCATTATTGTCAGATGCTGCATCAGTCAATTCAAGTGAAGGGCCCATTCCATTTGCTGCTGTTGGCCATGGATCCAAAGGTCTGTATGCGACACTGTCGATGAAATTTCCACCCGCATCTACAAGGGTAATGGTTTCACCTGCATTTTTGAGTGCTCCTCCACTCCATTTGTGAACTGTGATTCCAAAAACGGAAAGCATAGCCCTTGCATTGATTGCAGTGACAAAAAAGTCTCCTGCATTCAAATCTACAGAAGGAAACGTATCGAGTACACCGGCTGTAAAGTGCCAGCCGGTAATATTGACATGGCCGGTGCCTGAATTATAGAGTTCTATATATTCCAGTGAATCAGCACCGGATTCTGGTGGATTATAGCTGATTTCATTTATGACAATCTGTGCATTCGACTGAAGGGAGAAAACGAAAAGAGATATAAAAAGTGAAAAGTAAATCTGGTTGCGCATAATTTTTGGTTTAGGAATAGCAATAAATATAAGAGCATTAGTTCGGATCCAGAAAAATCTCTGCAATCATGCATCTTGCGCTGCCACCTCCTATATCTTCAATGGTATTGATAGGGGAAGCTACGATCCTGCAAAATTCTTCTATTTTATTTTTTTGTTCATCCGTCAGGCTTTCGAGGGCTCTTGAGGACATCACCATCAACTCTTCCCCCCTGTTGTTTTTTAAAGCCAGCATATTACCTGCAAAAGACTGCACCTGAGCGGCTGTAATTTCTACGAATTCATGTGTGGCTGAAAGGCTTTCTTTTAAGGCTTGACGTTCTATCTTGTCAGAAACACATTCGAGACAAGCTAATGCTACGTTTGATCCAATAGCCATCATGACATTGGTGTGATAGACAGGTTTTCCATTGCTCACCGCATGAAAGGTTTGAGGAGTAAAACCCATTTGTGAACACCAATGTTCCAACAAATCTTTATCTGTTCGCTCACTGATGCATGCATACGCGATTTTTGCAACTCGATCGAGGACCATGCTTCCGGTACCTTCAAGATACTGATTTTTTTTTTCAAAATCTTCCAAACGAATCCAGTCTCTAATTCTGAACCGGGATGCAAGCTGGCTTATCAAATCTTCCCTTCGTTCGTTTCTGCGGAGAGAGGAATACATGGGATAGGTCACTATAGTTCCGCCACCATGAAAGGAAATCCAGTTATTTGGAAATACGGCATCAGGCTTCCTGGGACTAATGCTATCCTCTAGGACTGTAACATCAATCCCTTCGCGTTGAAGGAGTTGAGCAAAACTGTCAAATTCATTGCAAGCTTTTGATTCGACTTCTGTAATTGACGCATCCTCAGGTTTATGCTGAAATGCATTATTCATTGCGGTTTCCGCATTATAACCAAATGCAGACGGCCTGATCATCATAATATGGGAAGTAACCTGATCCATCGGAGTGGGTTGAAAATTAGCATCACAAAGATGAAGATAAATAAATGAATAGGAGGATTCCGAAAATGTACACGAAAATAATTATCCGGCATTGATTTACAATTCTTTTAAAATATTGGAACTTGAATGTAAAGTATAGTCACTTGT
>JBDSPM010000102.1:0-5603 GCA_039930325.1 Saprospiraceae bacterium | reverse complement strand
CATGCTGCCTTGCCTGCGTGGCAAAACCAACACCCTGTCCAAAATCTTTCAACTGTCTGACCCCGATATTTGAAGTCATGATGATGAGACAATTTTTAAAATCCACTTTCCGTCCAAGTCCATCTGTCAGCTGACCATCATCCAACACCTGAAGTAAAATATTGTAGACATCGGGATGTGCTTTTTCAATTTCATCCAGCAGAACCACAGAATATGGTTTTCTTCTGACTTTCTCAGTAAGCTGACCACCTTCTTCGTATCCAACATATCCCGGAGGCGCACCAATGAGCCTGCTCACAGAGAATTTCTCCATGTATTCACTCATATCTATTCGGATCAATGCATCATCTGAATCAAAGAGATATCTCGCTAAAGCTTTTGCTAACTCTGTTTTACCAACACCTGTTGGTCCAAGGAATATGAATGAGCCAATAGGTTTCGAGGGATCTTTCAAGCCAACGCGATTCCGCTGAATGGCTTTAGCTACTTTCATAATAGCTTCATCCTGGCCAATGATCACTTTTTTGAGATCATTGTTCATGCCTACAAGCTTCTTGCTTTCACTTTGAGCAACTCTCTTAACCGGAATGCCGGTCATCATGGCTACTACTTCTGCGATATCTTCCTCCGTGACAGGATATTTTTTTGTTTTAGATTCTTCTTCCCAGTCTTCTTTGGCTTTCTCAAGCTTTCTTACAAGCTTCGATTCATGATCGCGCAGGTCAGCAGCTTTTTCATATTGCTGGCCCTTTACAGCCTTATTTTTTTCTTCTTTTATTTCTTCGATCTGCGCCTCAAGCTCTTCGATGTGCTTAGGCACGTGAATATTCTTAAGATGCACCCTTGCACCAACTTCATCCAACACGTCAATGGCCTTGTCGGGAAGGAAGCGGTCGCTGATGTAGCGATCACTCAACTTCACACAGGCCCTGATAGCTTCATCAGAGTATGACACATTATGAAACTCCTCGTATTTAGGTTTGATGTTGTGAAGGATATGTTCAGCCTCTTCTGCGGATGGTGGTTCAACCAATACTTTCTGAAACCTGCGATCAAGTGCTCCATCTTTTTCAATATGCTGACGATATTCATCTAATGTCGATGCACCGATGCACTGCAGTTCGCCGCGTGAAAGAGCAGGCTTAAAAATATTGGATGCATCGAGAGAGCCGGTAGCGCCTCCTGCGCCAACAATGGTATGGATCTCATCGATGAAAAGGATAACATCTCTTGATTTCTCAAGCTCACCCATGATGGCTTTCATACGCTCTTCAAACTGGCCACGATATTTTGTGCCTGCCACAAGTGCAGCAAGGTCAAGCATGACAATGCGTTTGTTGAACAGGTTACGGCTTACCTTTCTTTGCATGATCCGTAGAGCGAGACCTTCCACAATGGCAGTCTTACCTACACCGGGCTCACCAATAAGGATTGGATTGTTCTTTTTCCTACGGCTAAGGATCTGCGATACTCTTTCGATCTCGGTCTCCCGCCCGATGATCGGATCGAGCTTATCTTCTTCTGCAAGACGAGTGATGTCGCGTCCGAAATTATCTAAAACAGGCGTACGGGATTTTGACGCGGTGCGTTTTGCTCCGAATTGTCCTTTTTCTCCTTCTTCTTCGTATGACCCTTCAGAGTCAGATGGGCCTTGATTCATAAATTCCTGGTAATTACCTGATTCTTCCTGAATGACATATTCAAGCTCAGATTTATATGATTCATAATTGATATCAAATTCAGAGAGAACTTTGCTGGCTATGTTGTCTCCATGCTTTAGGATAGAAAGCATGAGATGCTCAGGGCTGATCTCATCGCTGTTCAGGTTTTTTGCTTCGAGGAAAGTTACCTTCAGCACACGTTCAGCCTGCCTGTTGAGAGGAACATTTCCTGTTGTGCCGGATACTTGCTCAGATTTGCCTTCAGTGATAGTATCCTCAATTTTAAACTTCAGTTCAGTAAAATCAACATCCATAGCATCTAAAACTCGTACAGCAAGATTATCATTGTCCTGGAGCATACCCAGGAGTAGGTGTTCAGTTCCGATGTAATCATGCCCGAGTCTTAAAGCTTCATTTTTACTTAAGGAAATGATCTTCTTAACTTTGGGAGAGAACTTTCTGTTCATGTATTATGCTTAGGATATATTAAATTAATGTCCAATATAAGAACTATTTATAAAAGTAGTCTTTCTATAGATCACCTGCATCCAAAATGATTCCAAGTACTGAAAAAGTATGAGGAACCTGCCATTTCAACCTGTATAAGAGGCATTTGTGACGTTTTGGCATAATAACAACAATATCAGTGAGAATGATTTCTAAAACAACAAAATATGTTGTTTTACTTCTGTTAAAAGACAAATCCACTCAAATATCAAGGACATTTGATTACCAAATAACAATATGCAATTGTGGTAGAGCTATTTTATCTAAAATGGGGTACTTTTGCGCCTGTCCTTTTTTATGAATGGATTTCCTAGACCAATAAATTGCCGATGAAATTTTCGTTAGATAAACATGATAAATATTCTGTTCTTTCCCTTGATGAAGAGAACCTGAATTCGCTTATCGCGCCTGATTTGAAATCTGAGTTTATTTTTCTTAGGAACGAAGGTGTCCGGAACCTGATATTTGATTTAAGCCAGGTAAAATATGTTGACTCTTCCGGATTAAGCGCTATACTGACAGCAAACCGACTATGGAAAGATTATGGAAGCTATGTCATCACCGGTATCGCACATCCCAGTGTAGAAAAATTAATTAAAATATCAAGGCTTGACACGATACTTGCGATCATCCCTACCGTTCCAGAATCAATCGATTATGTCTATATGGAAGATGTAGAAAGGAATCTGGAGAGTGAAGTTCCTACCGAAGAAGAATAAATTTCTGCACTAAATATTAACCCCGGGATCAGTCATGGCTGAATTTGCAGTGACGGTGATTGGTTCGGGCTCAGCCCTGCCTATAAACGGAAGGAGTCCTTCTGCGCAAATCGTGCAATATGATGATCTGTGTTGTTTAATTGATTGTGGTGAAGGAACACAGACCCGGTTGCGAGAAGCAGGCATCAGGATATTTAAGATTTCTGTCATACTGATTAGTCACCTTCACGGAGATCATGTATTCGGATTGCCTGGCTTACTAAGCACACTTAGCCATTTGCAGCGTAAAGAAGAGCTAAGGGTGTATGGACCTGTGGGGATAAAAGGATTGCTAAATGGAATCATAAATCACTGTGCGTTGAAATTAACATACCCACTGAAGATTATTGAAACGGATGCAGAAAACCTCATAAAAATCTGGACGAAAGGCAACCTGGATATTTCTACATTTCCTCTTCTGCACAGGATCGATTGCAACGGTTATCTGCTGAAGGAGCGAGCTCAGATATTCAAATTGCGGAAAGAAATAGTAGAGCCAATGAAATTGACACATGATCAGCTGCATCAGTTGCAAAAAGGGGATGATATAGAAGTCAATGGCATTGTCATACCAAATCATCGGATGACATACGGCGAAGAAGGCCTTCTCAGCTATGCGTATTGTTCAGACACGCAGTACAGCAGTCGTATCATACCCTGGATAAAAAATGTGTCATTGCTATATCATGAGTCCACTTTTAGAAATGAACTGGCTGAGACTGCGGAACTGACAGGACATAGCACTGCGGGAGATGCAGGCCGGATGGCAGCGGATGCAGGTGCATATTCTCTTTTGACAGGTCATTATTCATCCCGTTATAAGGATGTAAAAGAGCTTATCCTTGAGGCGAAGCAACATTTTCCGAATGTTTATGAATCTGTTGAGGGAAAAAAATATTTTTTGAGGCAACTTTCGCAAGGTTTGACATCACAAATGAACCAAGACCGGGATTCTGAAAATGCTTAATTTAGAAGAGGGAGCTGACCTTCAATATGAAAAAGTAATATATTTGCGGCCTTATTTGCGCAAAGGTGCAATCTGACAGCGTAGCTCAGCCGGTAGAGCAACGGTCTTTTAAGCCGTGGGTCCTGGGTTCGAATCCCAGCGCTGTCACTTCAGTCACCTCGATGAAAGAGGTGTTTTCTTATTGGGACATCTTCAGCCAATGGCGCCTGAGCATGTTTAGAAGCTTATCATTTAACTAAAATCTTCCTTCAAAATGAAAAAAAACAGTTTACTTATTTTAATGGCTACGCTTGTGATCAATTGCTTGCAAGCCCAAATAAAAACTCCATCTGCCAGTCCGGGTGCAAAAATCGAGCAACGGATAGGGTTAACAGATGCGACAGTTGAATATTCACGTCCAGGTGTGAAAGAAAGGGTCATCTTCGGAGGTTTAGTACCTTATGATGAAGTTTGGAGAACCGGTGCAAATGCTGCTACCAAAATAACCTTCAGTGAAAATGTGAACTTCGGTGGTGTTGATCTCAATAAAGGATCCTATGCCTTACTTACCAAACCTGGTATGAACACATGGACCTTCATGCTGTATCCCTATGGTGATACCGATTGGAGCACGTATCCAAAATCTACTGTCCAGCCTGTCACCGTCACGGCTACTCCTCACCAAATGCCAAATGATATTCATGTGGAATCCATGACATTAGGATTTGACAATTTAAAAAGTGGCGGTGCTGACTTTTTTGTATTTTGGGACAATGTCTATGTGCCGATTCCTTTAAAGGTAAATACGGACGAAGCGGTTGAAGAAAGCATCACAAAAACCATGGGCGGCCCTTCTGCCGGTGATTATTATTCCGCTGCCAACTATTATCTGAAGGAAGGAAAGGATTTGAACAAAGCGCTTGACTGGATAAATAAATCCATTGCTATGGGGAATGAAAAATATTGGGTCCTTCGTGCAAAGTCTTTGATACAAGCCGGACTGGGAGATAAAAAAGGAGCTATTCAAACAGCTACCCTTTCGTTGGATCTCGCTACTAAAGATGGAAACAAAGAATATATCAAGATGAATGAGACTTCAATCGCTGAATGGAAGAAAATGTAGTGACACTTCGACTCATCCTTTCGAACTTTGTTCGAAAGAGAGGTTAACTCAGTGTTCATTGATTTACTTAGTGGACGATGAGTTAAGTCGACCCATCTATTGTCTAACTTTGGTTCCACTAGATGTTAGCTCAGTGTACTTTGATTTCGATAATGGCGAATGATCGGCGTCGACATATCAAATTGTATAGAGAAATTTTAAGAAAAAGTCCCGGAGAGATCCGGGACTTATTTTTTGGGAACATGTTAAAACCGGAAAAAATAGTTAATTGATTGCCTGAGGTGAATTCGTAGAGAATAATTTTTTTAACCATTCAATGAATAGGCCTAAAATCATGACAACTGCGCATCCAATCACATTATACCATAGGAAGCCGATGTCGGACATAAAAAAACATCCTAAAACAATGGCTTGTGATAGTACTGTTGCAATAAAAACAGAAAGGCCTGAAACATTTTTCAGAAAAAATGCAGTTAAGAATATTCCAAGTACAGAGCCATAGAATATTGAACCTACGATATTGACAAACTGGATCAGGTTTTCAAACAGGCTTCCATAATAAGCAAAAGCCATGGCGATGACTGCCCAGAGCCGAACAAATATTTTTG
>JBDSPM010000101.1:0-6981 GCA_039930325.1 Saprospiraceae bacterium | reverse complement strand
CCCATATTTAAATAAATGATCAAAGAGAGCTTTGCCATTATTCTCAACAAGGATTGATAACTGACAACCTCTCTCGTCTCCATTTGGTGGAGTAATAATTTTTAAGCCCTTTTTAGCACTCAGAATTTCATAAAAATCGCGGATCATTCGCATCGAAGCATCTCTTAAATACTTAATTCCCGCTTTATCAAATATCTCCATCGAAGCACGCATGGCTGCAAGTGGTAAGATCGGTGGGTTGCTAAGCTGCCATCCTTCGGCGCCGGGCAAAGGATCAAAATCATCGCGCATTCCAAACCGGGTTTCTTTATTATGCCCCCACCAACCTGAAAGGCGAGGAACGGATGTGTCATTGCCATGTTTGTCATGGATAAAAATTGCACCAAGACTGCCCGGGCCTGAGTTGAGATATTTATAGCTGCACCATGCAGCGAAATCCACATTCCAATCATGCAGATTTAATTCAACATTGCCGACAGCATGCGCAAGATCCCATCCTACTGTAATTCCGAATTTGTGGCCTAGCGCAGTGATTTCTGAAATATTAAAATTCTGACCGGTATAATAATTAACTCCGCCAAGCAGTATCAATGCTATTTTTTCGCCTTCTTTTTCCAGGAGTTCGTTCAGCTTTTCAGTTCGCAAAGTATATTCTCCGGGTTCAGGTTTCCAAAACACTATAGATTCTGCAGGATGATAACCATGGAATCGGGCTTGTGATGCAACAGCATACCGATCAGAAGGAAAGGCATCACTCTCAATAAGAATCTTAAATCTATTTTTTGTAGGCTTATAGAAAGAAGCCATCAGCAAGTGAAGATTTACGGTCAGCGAATTCATGACGACGACTTCACTATGATTTGCCCCAACTAAAGTGGACATCGACTTTGTAAGGAATTCATGATATGGAAGCCAGGGATGACGTGCGTGAAGATGACCTTCCACTCCTAAAGTCGCCCAGTCATCTAATTCTTCATTGACATATTCTTTTACTTTTTTTGGCTGAAGACCCAACGAATTGCCACACAGATAAACGGATTCTTTTCCATTGATGACCGGAATGTGAAAAAGATCTCTATACTTACCGTGCATTATATTTTGGATTTACGATTTTGGATTTACGATTTTTACGCAACTTAGTTCCTGCAGAAATCGAAGATATTCCCAGAATTCAAATATGACAAATTTACATCACCAACTTTTTTCTCCCTCAAATGTTGAGCGGAGACGAAACATTCATTGATAGTCCTGGGCGGTCGTTGAGCGATAGTCGAAACGAACGGCAATATTTCACTTTTCACCTTGGCCACGAATTCCGCTAATTAACGCTAATTATTTTTACGAATCATTTTTTTAGCCACGAATTAACACGAATTGGATTTTTTTGGCTAAAGACGAAGTATACTTTTTATTTTATCCCAGGCTTGAAAGCCAGGGCAATTAGTATCACAGGTTTACCAGAGATGGGGCTCATCAGACAACAGGTCAAGCAGAATTCACAGATTTTACCCATTCAAGTTTTGCCCCGATGGGGCAAGAAAGTTTTTTTTTGGTTTACTTGGTTACCGACCTTTTGCCCCGAAGGGGCAATCTTGTCTCCATGCTCCATACCTCATGCTCATACCGAATTCTACCGCATTATCAGAACCGCATTCTCCGTTCTCCATTCCCTATGCTGCATGCCTTATGCCCTATGCTCCCTGCTCTCTGCTCTCTGCTCTCTGCTCTCTGCTCTCTGCTACTTTCCCATCCACTCCAATGCCGATTTATATAAAAGCCAATCCTTTGTGTGATCGCTGTAGGGCATGTGTTCGATTAATTTACCGGGAACTTTTTCTCCGAGCGGAAAAGGATAATCACTGCCCAGCGCAATTTTTTCAGGGCCCACAAGATCGATCAGGTAGTCAAGAATGCGTTCATCATGTACCAGTGAATCGATCCAGAATTTTCCCAAATAAGATCGCGGTGGTTTATCATTATCGACTGCCACCAAATCAGGTCTGACGTTGTAGCCATGTTCGATTCTTGCTACTGTGGAAGGAAAAGATCCTCCCCCGTGTGCAAAGGCCACGCGCAATTTTGGAAATTTTTCAAAAACACCTCCAAAGATCATCGAACAGATCGCTCTGCTCGTTTCAGCTGGCATACCGACCAGCCATGGAAGCCAATATCTTTCCATTTCAGTTGAGCCCATCATCTCCCAGGGATGCACAAAAATGCAGGCATTCATTTGTTCGGCAGCCTTATAAAAAGGCAGGAGTGCAACATCATTCAAATTCCATGCATTGACATGCGATCCGATTTCAATGCCGATCAGGCCTAGCTCTTCAACACACCTCTGCATTTCACGAATTGCAAGATCCGGAGATTGTAAAGGCACAGTGCCTATGCCAATGAATCTATCCGGATAACGACTTGTGACCTCAGCGATATAATCATTAAAAAATCGACTTGTTTCCAGGCCGTCTTCAGCCTTTGCCCAGTAATAAAAAAGAACAGGAATAATAGAAAGCACCTGCTTGTCGACCCGTGTCAGATCACATTCCTGAATTCGAACTAAAGGATCCCAGCAGTTTGATTCCACCTCGCGAAAAAATTTATCTCCCACCATCATCCGGGCACGACAGTCACCACAATCTTCCAGGTGCACAAATTTTCCATAGCCGAATTTTTCAATCCATCCGGGAATGTCTCGAGGCATGATATGGGTATGAATGTCTATCTTCAAAATCTACCGTGTAAGAGCGTAAGAGCGTAAGAGCGTAAGAGAGATAGAGTATATTTTCATTATTAATTCTTAATTAATTAGAGACAGTTTCTAATTCTGAATCTAAAATTTTATTTTCATTATAGACCCAGGATTTACTCACATCTCACATCTCATGCTTCGACCTGCTTCACACATCCTTGTGCTACAGCTCAGCAACCGCATCTCACAACTCACAACTCGCTTAATGTGGAAAAGCAATCGTCACATTCTTGGCATCGGTAAAAAACCGCATTGCTTCCCAGCCACCTTCACGGCCGAGACCTGAGTCCTTGACACCTCCAAAGGGCGTCCTCAAATCACGCATCATCCAACAATTGACCCATACGATTCCAGACTGCAAAGCTGAAGACATTCGATGGGCCCGTCCAAGATGATTGGTCCATATCGTTGATGCCAGACCGTAATTCGTATCATTCGCCATGGCCACAACTTCTTCTTCAGTTTCAAAAGGGATAATTGAAACCACAGGACCAAATATTTCTTCCCTGTTGGTACGGCAATCTTGTCCGAGACCGGTGATGATAGTTGGCTCGACAAAATAGCCATCGGCGAGTGATCCATTTGGTCTGACTTCATTTCCGCCAGTGGCTAATTTTCCACCTTCTTTCTGCGCAAGATCAATGTAGCTCAACACTTTTTTCAAATGAGCTTCCGAAATTAAGCATCCTATATCAGTATCCGGATCCATCGGATCACCAATTTTTAACCGTTTGGTACGGAAGATGAAATCAGAAAGAAATTTGTCGTACAGCATTTGTTCTACAAATATCCTTGAGCCACATAAACAAATCTGGCCCTGGTTACTGAACGCTGCGCGTATAGTAGTCTGAAGCATATTCTGATAATCACAATCACCAAATATGATGATCGGATTTTTTCCTCCTAGCTCCAGTGAAACTTTTTTTAATTGATCAGCACAAACAGACGCAATCCTCTTACCAACTGTAGTGCTGCCTGTAAATGAAATGGCCTTCACGTCCTGATGATGCACGATCGCTTCTCCTGCACCCATCCCAGTGCCATGAACAATATTTAAAACACCTGGCGGAAGTCCTGCCTCATTGCATATTTTACCAAGCATCGATGCCGTAGCAGGAGTTAGTTCTGAAGGCTTACCTACGACTGTGTTTCCTGCTGCAATTGCCGGTGCAATTTTCCAGGTAAACAGGTACAGAGGAAGATTCCATGGAGAAATGCATCCTACAACACCTAATGGCTGGCGCAATGTATAATTGAGCGCCTGTCCCGGCATGGCATGTGACTCTGTCGCCCACTGTGTCGCAGCAGCTCCAAAAAAGGAAAAATTGGAGGCTGCTCTCGGAATATCTAATTCCCTCGCCAATGATATAGGCTTGCCGGTGTCAAGACATTCTGCTTCTGCTAATTCTTCCATTCGATCCGTGATGATGTCGGCGATTTTTTGTAGGATTGATTGCCTTTTGGAGAGGGAAGTCAGCGCCCAACCCGGAGCTGCATTCAATGCTGCACGTACAGCAAGATTTACATCCTGCTCGTCGCCTTCTGCTACAGTAGCATATTTTTTCCCTGTGGATGGATTGATTACATCCATCGTCTTACCACTCACCGATGGCTTGTATTCGCCATTGATGAAGTGTTCAAATGATTTCATTAGTGTCATACTCTTTTTTTAGATAGCGAGTACTGATTTACATTTTTATAATAGCCAGACAGGTACGATGAAGTGATGTGCGTTATGATTTGTTGCGATACAATTTCACTGTGAAGAAAAATAAAATCCAAGATAACGTTTGAGGTCTTCAGGCAGTGAAGGCAATTCCGATCTTGGTATCAGCAAGGTCGCAACCTGGTACAAATCAGTGAATATCGTGTGTTGGTGTGCTGTTGATTTCAAATACTGATGTCCGGAAGAGCCTCCGGTACCTGTTTTGCGGCCTATCATCCTCAATACCATCTGTGAATGCCTGCTACGCCAGTTCGTCAGCATTTCTTCAATGTCCATCAATCTTGATAATAAGCGATAAGGTTGTTGCAAAATAGGTTCATCCCTGTATAGAAAGATAAACAGCGCAGCAAGCATCGCTTTATATGAAAATTTGACTTCGCCCCGGTTTCGCATTTCTTCATATTTGTCCGGATCGAACACTACAGTGAAGTACGTGCTTGTATCTCCTAACATCGTCAGTCGCATTTTCTTGGTTTCTTCAGAAAGGATATCAGATGCATTGATGGCATCTTTTTCTTTCTGGACCATTCTTTCCACCGCATGTCGATATGATTCCAGGAAATTGAATTTGCTGAATTCCAGAAAAGGAGTCCGGTCCAGCCATTCAATGACATGTGTGAGCAGCGATTTACCTTCAATGCTTCTGTTTAGGACTATCTTTTGTTGTTCAGAAAAGACTACGTCATAAGGCATATTATTGTATTGCAAACGCTGCTCCTGCTTCAGCCCCAGTAAATTTTCAATGATCCTGAATTGCAGGCTTTGAAATCCGCTGGCAGGAAATAGATATTGCCTGAAATCAAGAAAATCCATCGCTGTCAGGGTTTCCATGACATTGATCTGCTCGATGAGTAGCTTTTGAATTTCAATGATGCGTTCGAGTCTCGTGACAGCTTTCAGGATTTCTTTTTCATCCATGAGGTTGTCCTCAAACATTAGCGAAATTGATTCGAGCTCATGAATGATCTGTTTGAACCACAGCTCATAGACCTGGTGCATGATGATGAATAGCATTTCGTCATGCGCTACTGATTCTTCTACCTGTGCAGAACGGGGGAACTGCGCATCCAGGATCTTTTCGAGGTGCAGATAGTCGTGATAATGGACCGATGTAAATTTTTCAGACATACTTATTCGTCTGCAATATAGGCTGTTCCTTTTATTTCGATCAGGATTTGCGGCCTGGGGAGGTCGGCCACCGCTACTGTGGTTCTGCATGGGCCGCTGGATGGAAAGAAGGAATTATAAACGGCGTTGTATTCATCGAAATCGCTCATATGTTTTAAGAAAACGGTGACTTCGACGAGGTGATTAAGATCCCCGCCATTGAGCTGAAGATAATGTTGGATATTTTCAAGAACTGCTTTGGTCTGAAAATTAATGTCAAGAACCCAGCTACCATCAGGTTGTTGGTCGGAACCTGCATAAGTATTGTCAGGACGTCGCGAACTTGTGCCGGATATAAAAACCCAGGGCCCTATACGCTTTGTATGTGGGTATCGGCCGAGTGGTTGGGCGCGATCCTGGGCGGTAATGTTGTCGTGGGACATAGGGGAACTATTAGATTGTAAAGGTAGGCAATCATTATTTGCCCCTTCATTTTGACGCGCGAACCATGTTCGTTTCAAAATATCTCCCCTGTTTTTCTCCACTAGCGTATTCGAAAATCCCGGGGTATTAAAATTGAGTTCTTTAGGTGCGACATCTCAGTGGTGTATTCGAAGATCTCATTGTATTTTTTTGAGCTCCGTTGGAGCGACATCTCTGTAGCCGATAGGCGAAGGAGAATATTTGAGCTCCATAGGAGCGACATCTTAATCTCTCATTAGTTCGATGACATAGATGAAACCGAGACATACCAATATTAGATATTTTGGGTAATCTTGGTTTATAATTACAATTTTAGAAAATGGATATTAATCTAAAAGGAAAAAACGTACTGGTTTGTGGCGGCAGCGGTGGAATAGGAAAGGCTAGTGCAATCGTGTTGGCGGAAATGGGTGCGAATGTTACTTTGCTGGCTAGAAATGAAGACAACTTATTTGAAACTCTGCAGCAGCTTGATCATTCTGAAGGCCAGAAACATGATATGATTGTGGCAGATACTTCGCAGGAAGAAGATTTTAAAGGATCATTAGTGGTGCTCACAAATAAAAGACCGATCCATATTCTGGTCAATAACTCAGGTGGCCCACCGGCAGGGAATATTGTAGATGCGAATACCGATGGATTTAAAGCTGCGTTCAATCAACATCTGATTGCAAATCACCTTGCTGTTCAGACCCTTTTGCCAGGCATGAAAAAAGAAGGGTATGGACGCATCATCAATATCATTTCTACTTCTGTAAAACAACCGTTACGTGGTCTTGGTGTCTCAAATACGATCAGAGCAGCCGTTGCCAATTGGTCGAAAACGCTTGCAACCGAATTAGCGCCACACGGAATAACAGTTAATAATGTCCTGCCCGGTGCGACTGATACAGATCGGCTAAATTCTATTATTTCA
>JBDSPM010000100.1:0-3832 GCA_039930325.1 Saprospiraceae bacterium | reverse complement strand
AGGGTCATAAATGCTCAATATCATCTAAATCTTTATTTCTCCCGGCGATCCTTTTGGCAGCTATCAGATCATTTAGATGGACTACAGGAATCCTCAATCCTTCATCTTCAAAAAATTCAGCCCTGCTAAAACAATTTGCAAAATCAAAATCTGCCATTTTTACCATTATATCAATGGCCACAGGTTTTCTGCCGAATCTAAATACTTCAAATTTAGAAGCTTCCATAAAATTTTCTAATGTCATGTCGAATACAGGCATTTTGAATGCTTGAAATGCCTGTACTAAATGATTGTAATTATCCTCTGTTCGGTCTATCCATATATCCAAATCCCCTGTTGTCCTGGAATACCCATGAAAAACAACTGCGTAACCTCCGACTAATAAATAACGGACATTATTCTGATTCAACGCCTGCAGAAAGTCCCTGAAATCAGGATAAAAGATATTCCCCATCGGAAAGTTTTCGGGCATGAAAAAGAGTTCGATCAAGCTCAGGCATTTTCTGATTTACATACCCGTATGCGATACTGTTTAGGTATTGATGAAGCAATAATCTTTGCTTCCAATCTAATGAAGAATGATCATTCCATTCTGCATCCGCTTGCTTGAGAGTTAAAATTTGAAAATGATTCCGATCAAGTTTAAATGATTTTATCATCATGTATTCAAATGATTAAGATAAGAAATAATTCCACGATTATTGAGTTACATCCCCCTTATATTCAAGACCACGAACGAAAGACCATAGAAATATAATGTGTTTGAGACAGTATAAATTTATATGCTTTTAAACTTACATAAGCCTATAAGCCCATAAATTTATAAGCCCTATTTAAACGGATTCACAATCTCCACCCCCCTGATCACCAGACCATGCTGGAGGTCTTCTGAATAAATATATTTACAATGCCCTGCTATCGCTGCACTGAGGACCAGACTGTCCCAAAATGATAGTTGGTGTAAAACGGAGATGTCTATAGCCTCAAAAATGTTTGCGGGATGAGTCATCACGATTTCAAAATCAGTAAAAAGAGAAAGCAGTTTTTTTATTGTAATGGGATCATGACCAAGCTTCCTGGTCATTGTGACATAAAATTCCTGAAGGATCTGTGTCGATATGACTAATATGTTCTGTGATGCGTTTGTCTCAAATAATTGCCGGCATATTTTTGTTTTCATTGGGTCCAATCCTGACTGCAGGTAAACCAGGATATTCGTATCGAAAAAAATTTTATTCTTCATACAAATCCTCCCGTGACCAATCGGTAAGTTTCAAAGGAGATTTCAATTTCTTCATTTCATCCAGGATGTGTTTCGCTTTGCTATGTTGATTCCCCTGAACGGTGGATTTTAGCAACATCCTGATCAAAGAATTCAAAGTAGTCCCATGCCTCGCAGCGTATTCACGGCCTTGCCTGATGAGTTCTTCCGGAATTGATAAAGTTATATTTTTCATCTTATAGCTTACACTTATTATGTGTACAAATATAATTTAAAATTAATTCTTCTTTTTCAAATAATTTTTACCGTTTCTCGGGTAACTTAGAAAATAATATTAGTTAAAACCATGATTTTTAATGTTTTAGCTGATTAATTTTCTTTTTATTAAATACCTTTTAAAAGGATTCTTCATTGATAACACTTTGATTTTTCAGGACTATTCAATACAAAATTGGTTAGAAGTGGCAGATAAACATATATTGTTCTGCACACCTTATCGAAACCTTTAATATTTTGTTAAAAAAATAGGGGAATTCGGCAAAATACCTTTACATTTGCGCCCAATATTTGATAAAACAAACAATTATGAAAAAACTATTTTTCTTTCTACTTCCATTACTTGTGTTTTCGTGCAAAGGTGTGGATCAATACCGTCCGGGCATCGAAGAAGTTTCCGCATCATGGGATACGACTACTAAAGCTGTATCTGATTTTTCAGGAATGGTGGCTTCAGACATGACCAACTATACAAAGGCAATGGCTTCTATGAATGTGGATGAAGCTACTGCCAAGAAACTGAAACCAGAACAGACGACTGCATGGCAGGCAGCTCAGAAAGGTGCAACAGATGCATTGAGCGCTTATGCACCTCTTCAAAAGCAAATCAGTGATTTCCTGAAGACTTGGATTGATAAATCAGCTGAAGTGAATTCACTGAAAGAAGGTCTTGCAAAAGGTAAAATCGAAGGGGATGCGAATGCTAAAGTTGCTGACTTGAAAAAAATGATTGCAACTGCTAACGAAAACCTGACTGCATGGAAAGCATCATATGCTACTGTGAAGAATGGTGTCGTAGCTTCTCTCACAAATCTACAGCAAATGATGGCCGCATATGCACCTCCTTCAGCTACATTGAATCCTCCAGCTCCAATGAAGAAGAAGTAATCAAAGAAATCCGGCAACGGTAAGAAAAAAAGGCCTCTGCACCTAGGTGTGGGGGCTTTTTTTATTATCCATATCACCGGATGAATGTAAGCATCTTGCCCTTTCCACCTATCTTTGAGCCATGTACAAGGATAAAAAAGTTGTCGTTGTTTTACCCGCTTACAATGCATCCCGTACGCTGGCTAAAACCTACAAAGAAATACCCCACGACCTCGTGGATGAGGTAGTGCTTTGTGATGACGCAAGCCGTGACAATACATATGAGGAAGCACAAGCCCTTGGCATCAACCACGTCATTCGCCATGAGCAAAACAGGGGTTATGGCGGAAACCAAAAAACCCTGTATAAAAAGGCGCTTGAACTGAATGGTGATATAGTGATCATGCTTCACCCGGATTATCAATATACCCCATTACTGATCCCAAGCATGGTCAATATTATCGGGGAAAATCTTTACCCGGTAGTTTTGGGATCTCGCATTTTAGGAATGGGGGCATTAAAAGGCGGCATGCCAATTTATAAATATTGGGCCAATAGGTTTCTTACCCTTTTTCAAAATATCATGGTCAATTATAAGTTGTCTGAATATCACACAGGTTACAGAGCTTTTAGTGGTGAAGTGTTACGGGCCATTTCATTTGATTCAAATTCGGATGATTTTATATTTGACAATGAGATGCTGTCACAAATTATTTATGCAGGTTTTCCAATAGCGGAAGTAACATGTCCTACAAAATATTTTGAAGAAGCTTCTTCCATCAATGTCTCAAGAAGCATAAAATATGGTCTTGGTGTTCTGCGCGTTTCAGTGCTTCATCGTCTCCAGTTGTGGGGCCTCATCAAACATCCCCTCTATATTAAAATAAAGCCGCGTAAAATCGTCACTGAACCTGTGCGTTTGTGATTTCGCTAAGACCCTTGCACAGCCTATGACCGTTAAACCCGATATCAGGACACAATCCATTGAAGACCTTCGTACTTCTTTTGTCCAAGCAGGCATGCCTGTCTACAGAGCGAAACAGGTATTTGACTGGATGTGGAAGCTTGGTGCCAGGAGTTTTGATGAAATGTCCAATGTGCCACTGTCCATGCGCAATGAGCTGGCACAAAAATTTTCCTTCAATGGTATCCAGGTAGATGTGCGGCAGTCAAGCGCTGATGGCACGAGCAAAACGCGTTACAAACTGCACGATAATCATAAAATAGAAACGGTCCTTATTCCTGTTCCTGATGATAAGCGTTTCACCGCGTGTGTATCCTCTCAAGTGGGATGTAGCCTCACCTGTAGTTTTTGTGCAACCGGACAGATGGGACGATTGCGAAATTTAACCGCCGCCGAAATCTATGACCAGGCATATGATATGAACAGGTTATGCGTATCCACCTATCAGCATCCACTGACGAACATTGTCTATATGGGGATGGGTGAGCCTTTGCTTAATTACG
>JBDSPM010000099.1:0-2634 GCA_039930325.1 Saprospiraceae bacterium | reverse complement strand
CAGAACAGGGGACAACGAAAAAGCAGTTGCCTTGTATGAACCAGCTTTGATTGGACTATATCACGACAATGAAGATATCATCAAACATCTTGCTGAAGCGTATTACAACCTTGGACGATATGGAGATGTTATTAAAATCATCCCTAAAGTAACCGGTTCATTATTTTTTTCAAAATCAAGGGCCAATCTTTTCTATGCAATGTCACTTGAAAAAAAAGGAAACATGGAATTGGCTGAGAAGGAATTTAAGGCGATGAATCACAGGTTTTCAAATTATGAATCCCGGTATCATTACGTAAAATTTTTATTGCGCTCGAATCGTAAGCATGAAGCAGAAGCCCTCATGAAAGAAATCCTGAATGAAGACGGGCATATGAGTCGCAAAGAAAAAGAGAACGATAAAATCTGGATCGACAAAGTTAAGGTCGAATGGAAGGTACTACAGACCTAAGCGAAGTCATCAAATTCATATTTAATTCTCCAAAGCGATGACGACTATCATTTCGTTCTCATCCATTCATCGTTTCGTTTCGATACTTCGACCTGCTCGACACCTTCCTTGAGCTAGTTAGCATAAAAAAGGATATAGAAGTGTTTTTTGAGGCTGCAGGCCTTAAAAAATGAAACTGATGGGCGGATTTTGTAAATCCGACCCAGCCGCCGAGTGGAAAGTCTTTCTCTATATACTTACTTTGAAAGCAGTCTCCTGACTGCAATGAAAATCAACTCACGCCTCCCGATTTTCTCACGTTACACACTTGTTGATATTTGCCACAGGACAAACCGGGCTTTGCTCCCAATCATTCATGGCATTAAATGTTTTGAAATGATCAAAAGTCAAAATTTCAGATTGATGTATGGGTTTAGGAATCAGGATGCCTCGGGAGATCAATCGCTTCCAGGTCGTACCGGCCAGTAATGGAATGGATGGTGTATACCAGCGCCCATTTTTCCCAAAAGCAATATTTCCTATTGAAGTATCCGTGATCCAGCCATCTTTTGTGATGAGCACATCATCAGCATTTCGTCTTTGATTATAGAGTTCTTCAATTGTTTTCCGGTCTGCATATTTATAACGATAGTCTATGCCCGGTGGTCCTTCTATCAGTTTCAGCGAATGAATCATTCTTGATGTGTAGAGAAAATAATGAATGGACAAAAGATGGGCATCATACACAATACGGCATCGCACCAGACCCTCCTGAAATTCTAAAGGCACATCAATCCATTTATCGATTGTCCAGGTATGATGATGCACAGGATAAAAATTCTTAAGTGTCTCATCCACTCTTCTTTGATGCCATTCCAGGTTTTGAGGCTGGCCATCACGTATGCAAATTGTTTCGAGAAATTGTTTCATGATTTCAACATTTGCCCCTATGCTTCGACTTGCTTGACACATCCCAGTGCGACAGCTCAACAACCATCCCCTAACACTTCAGAAAATGCTTCAGCGATGTTGAAAAGGATCTTTGTCAACATGGAATATATATTTTATCAATCATCTCCTGGTATTCCTGCATCATCTCGCTCCGGTACGTGATACCTCCCCCACTCCGGTAATAAAAGTCATCGTCCCGCTGCTCTATCATACGTATCATCACACCACTATCCAGATTTTCTCCATCAAAAACACCAAATACCCCGGTGTAATATCCACGAGGTTCAGGCTCGATGTCAAGTATGAGTTCCAGGGTTTTTTTCTTCGGCGCTCCTGTAACAGATCCTGCAGGCAAAAGCGAATAAAAGATACTTCCCAATCTGCGTAAATAATCATCCGGCAAATGCCCCGTGATTTCTGAACTGCACTGAAGCAATGTCTTACCAGAAGTTTTGATCTCACTAATATACCTATAGCGAGTCACCTGCACATCTTTGGCTACAATGCTAAGATCATTTCTCAGCAGATCTACAACTGTAGCATGTTCCTCCTGTTCTTTGATATCATCCAGCAGGATTAATGCTGCATCCGGAAGACTGGCATCCATCGTACCCTTCATGGGAAACGTGTTGATCATCCCATCACTGATTCGTACAAACTGTTCAGGTGAAAAAACGACAAATTCCTCGGGTAAAAGGAGTTTATATGGAGCATTGGCTGAATTGTATACAACTTCCAGAGATGCTATTCCCGCCAACCGGGTGGCATAACAGAGATTCAATAAATATGTATCGCCTGCCTGAATGGCGTTTTTTACTTTTTCAAATCCCATACGATATTCATCCTCAGAAACCGGAAAAGATTCCAACCGGATTATTTTATCTGTAATTAATAAATTCTTCCTATTAGAATTTTCCTCATGGATACTAAATCGAATTCCTCTTTCTTCGGCCTCATCAAAAGTTAAAACCATGGGTGAAGAAAGATCAAAATCAAGAATAAAAAGAAAAGGAATCCCATCAGCACCTAACTGATTCATTCTCGCCACCCAATGCGGAAAAAGCCTGATGGTTTCATCAGACTGATACGATATTATTTTACGAGCCTGCGGCATGTGACCGATATTCGTTTGATGCCTTCTATGGTATCCATGCGCATGTAGGGCTCGACCGTCAATTCGTATTTACCAATTTCTGGAAAAGTAAATCCTGGTTGAAGCGGAAGTGTAACGGAACAGGTGCTTCTCGTACAAT
>JBDSPM010000098.1:0-5155 GCA_039930325.1 Saprospiraceae bacterium | reverse complement strand
GGGTTGGAATGGCAATATCCCATACATCTTGAGGGTCCTCGAGCAACCTGACGGGAATTTTATACTCCTTTTTCTTTTCATCAAGGAGGGCTTTATCATATTTCTTAAGCTCAACACCGGAGATTTTACCTCCTTTGCTCGAGAAATCTACTTTGAAAAGATTATTTTCAAGGTGTACAGTTTCATTAGTGCCAGTAGCTGAAGTGGCAAAGGATCCAAATTTATTGGCGATTTGAGTTGAATCAACGGCCGCCAGCGTTTTAACAGAATCAATTGCTTTGGACTGGATGGAGTCCTGGACCAACGCTGCCCTGTGAAGGCTGTCCTGGGTTTGAATGATCTTTTCTTTTTCTTCTTTCGAGGGGGCATTGACAAAAGTCCAGACCATTAAAAGGACAAAAATGAGGACAAAGCCAATTATATGATTGCGTTCCATGTATTGTATTTCCTTAGATAAAAAAGGCCCACAAAGGTAGAGGGTATTCCCTAAGCACCAAATGCCTTTCTACCAGTGATCGTCGGTGCCATGACGGGTAGCTAATCTTCACCTATGAGCACCAGGACAGGTATGTTTGTATAAAATTTCGTTGCTGGAGTCCGTGGAGGCCCTAGTAGCTTTTCAATCAGTCCTCGCTTTCTTCGAATGACGCAAAGCAAATCTGCATTGTGTTGGCTAAGGTATTCATGTATGCTTTCATTAAAGTTGTCATTTCCGTACCTCGTGATGTCATTGATCACTTGCAGGATGCTGAAACTCTGTTCCGGGATTGGATCAGGTTGCTCGCCCAAATGAAGTAATTGTACATGTGGCTTAAATATCTGGTTGATGCTGATGATGGGTTCCAGTGCACCCATATACCGGACGAAGGTATCCTTGGCAGCAAATACAATTCTGTCTATGCCGTTGAATTTGAAGCCGGGAGGTATAAGGATGACAGGTATGTCGGTAGTTTTCACCAAAGCTCCGGAGGTAGATCCTAGATATGTCTCCTCATTTTGCCCCATGCCCTGCGTACCCATCACAACGATATCTGACTTAAGGTTTTCAATGATTTTTTTCAGGCTATCAAGGGTATCGCCCTTTATAATTCTGAAATCAACAGGAAGCGTGGGATACTTGGATTTTATTTTTTTAATACGCTTCAGTATCCATTTTAGTGGATCTTTCTCATTTTCAGCAGGTCCAGCAACTGATTTTACTGTTTTTTGTAGCTGGGTATAACAATGAACGATCATAAGATCAGTTCCGGCATGCTGTGCAAGTTGAGCAGCGTATCGCAAAGCATCCTTCGAGTTCCCGGATAGATCAACTGGTACTATTATATGATTCATAAGCCCAAAAAAGAGGTCAAAGCTAATCAAGATTAGACAGTGTGCCGCCTATTGGCTATACAACCCCGATTTTTGAGCCCGGCGGGATGTTAACAGATTTTTTTAGAACGATGATGCCATCTACTACGCAATAGGTTTCGGTTTCAATATCCTTTAGCCCCGGGCCACCTTTTATGATGACATTATTCCCTATTCTACAGTTTATATCAATGATCGCATTTTCGATTTGACAGTCTTCTCCGATTCCCATCGGGACGATCTTATGAGAAAGTACATCTTCAAGATTTTCATAAGTGTCCATGCCGAGCATGATAGTTCGTTTGACCACTGAACCTCTTCCTATCCTGGACCTGATGCCAATCACGGACTGACTCACTTCTTTAGCATTTATGATGCATCCATCACCCACGAGCACATGGGTGCATATCGTACCAAGGATTTTAGACGGGGAAAGCATTCTTGATCGCGTAAATACAGGATTGTGCGAATCATAGAGATTAAATCTTGGCAGAGGCATGGCCAATTCAAGATTCGCTTCAAAAAAGGATCGGATAGTTCCGATGTCTTCCCAGTAACCATTGTAGGCAAAACTATTTACTTTATAGAATTTGTTGATGGCAAAGGGAATGATCCCTTTTCCAAAATCATGTTCTGTAGGATTGAGAGCAAAGAGCTGCTTAAGTGTTTCTTTTTTAAACAAATAAATACCCATCGATGCGAGATAATTCTTTTTCTCTTTCAGGTATAGCTCTGGTACGTCTGACTGCCAATCATTTAATTCTGCTTTCGATGGCTTTTCAATGAAGCGTTCGATTTGATGAGTATGATTGACTTTCATGATTCCGTATCCGGTAGCATCTTCAGCTGTCACCGGAATCGTTGCAATAGTAAGCTCTGAATTTTGTTCGATGTGTTGTGCCAGGAAAGCTTCAAGGTCCATTTGATACAGCTGATCACCTGAAAGAATAAGTACATAATTGTAGTCATATTCATCTAGCCTGGTCATGGTTTGTCTGACTGCATCTGCTGTCCCCTGAAACCAATCTTTATTCGTAGGTGTCTGCTCAGCTGCAAGGATATCCACAAAGCCCTGGCTGAAAGAATCAAAATGGTAACAGTTTTTAATATGCCTGTTAAGTGAAGCAGAATTAAATTGTGTCAAAACAAATATCCGGTTGTAACCTGAATTAAGGCAATTCGAAACCGGAATGTCGATGAGCCGGTATTTACCTGCCAGGGGCACTGCAGGTTTAGATCGCCTTGCAGTCAATGGATAAAGGCGTGAGCCGGCTCCTCCACCAAGTATAACACAAAGAACTTCTCTGTTTAAATTACGCATCAGGTTTCGCTGGAATTATTTCATGATAAATATTGAGATATTTTTCCGCACTTTGTTGCCATGAAAGATCTTTGGCCATAATCTTAGCTCTTACGTTGGAATGCAATTCTGGGATGGCAGATAACCTGCTACTACTTTCGATGGCCCACATGCCCTGGTACGCTTCGAGATCACGGAACAAAAATCCATCACCTTCCCGGCCATCAAAAGGTTCAATAGTATCCAGCAGTCCACCGGTAGCCCGTGCAACAGGTACGGTGCCATATCGCATAGCATACATTTGATTAAGTCCACAGGGTTCAGTCCTGGATGGCATCCACAGGTAATCAGCAGCAGCATATAGTCGATGAGCCACACCTTCATTGTACATGATCAATGCACGGACATTTGGTCCGAAATTATGTTCGAGCATTCTGCATTGATCTTCGATTCTGCCATCGCCGGTTCCCAGGATGATGAAGCATACATCCCTTTTATAAATCATGTATTGATAGATCAGATTGGCGAGGAAATCTATTCCTTTATCCATGACCATGCGACCAATAAAGATATGAAGAGGCAGGTCCGTGGGCATCTTAAGCTCTTTGAGCAAACTGACTTTGTTATCCCTCTTCCATCTGTCAATATTTTTTTTGAGTTTGATGTTAAGATAGTGATCAGTTGTTGGATTCCAGTAATCATAATCGATTCCGTTGATGACGCCTCTCGATTTCCAGTGTTCGCTGTGAAATAATACCTGTAATCCAAATCCACTTGTTTCTCTTAGCTCGCGCAAATAATTTTCGGATACCGTAGTCACTCTCCATGCGCACTTTATGCCACATGCTAATGAATTGATGACATGACCCCAGTCCAGCAGACCGGATGCTTCTCTTGAAAATTCCGGAAGAAGGTATTGCCGGTCCCATCCGAACATACCCTGGTAGGCCGCATTGTGTATGGTCAGTACTGATGGTATGTGACCCAGGCGCCAGAATTCGGGACACCTCGTCATCATGAAGGGTATTAAAGCAGCATGGTGATCGTGGCAGTGGATAAGATCCGGCAGCTTTTCCCATTGCATAAGCCAATTCAACACAGATCGTTGAAATGCTATGTTCCTCTCTACCTCGTCATGATAAGATGGCTGATGCTGGTCGCCATACACACCATTTCGATCAAATTTTCCGGGAATGTCAATCGTATACAGGTCATACCCAAGATCATCATTGACGATATAGAATATCCGGTACTCAATCCATTCCCAGCCCATATGAAAAGACCCGTAATGCTTTTCTATGACTTCCTGTTGCATGATCCAGGAATTGTGATAGTGCGGCATGATGACAGCACATTTCGCATTTCTTTTATTGAGGTATCGTGGGAGTGATCCCACCACATCCGCCAGTCCGCCAACTTTCGCCGCAGGATAGCACTCTGCGCTCACCATCAGTATTTGGGGGGAATCCGGTGAGGGAGTCTCGATTTCGATAGTGTCGTCCGTTTGTTTTGTTTGAACCATACCCGGGTCTTATTCCACAATATACGCTGGGCATCAGAAAGGTAGAAATATGTTGAGTATTAAAGTGTGAAATGGATGACCAGCCTTGGATGGATAGATGCCTGAAGATGTGCTGCCAGATACCGGAGGCAGTACGTATTCAATTTTGTTTCAATACCATCCTTTAGGATGTAATGAATACTAATTCCCTGAAACAATCTCTTCAAACCCTTCGCAATGATCCTTAAATAATTTGAGTAATGTTTGAGTCCGGCATCCGGCATCTCATCATCCGGCATCCCTTCCCTTTTCCTGGATGCCATAGCCATTTTGCGGCGGCAACAGCCTTTTTCCGTACCTTTGCGGCTGAAATCATGGGTTCGAAAGGAAAAATATTAGTGGCTATGAGTGGTGGAATTGATTCCACGGTATCTGCTATGCTTTTACAGGAGCAGGGATATGAAATCGTGGGCATTACAATGAAGACCTGGGACTATGCCACAAGTGGGGGAGACCGTAAAGAAACCGGCTGCTGTAGTCTGGACAGCATCAACGATGCACGCCAGGTAGCCGTAGAAAGAGGCTTCCACCATTTCATCGTCGATATTCGTGAAGAATTTGGTGATTTTGTCATCAATAATTTTGTGGACGAATATTTATCAGGCCGGACACCCAATCCATGCGTGCTTTGCAATACCCATATCAAGTGGGAAGCTTTGCTGAAACGAGCTGACGCACTTGGTTGTGATTTCATTGCAACCGGACATTATGCAAGAATAAGTCAAAAGGATGGCCGCTATTTCATACAAAAAGCAGTCGATCAGAATAAAGATCAATCCTATGTGCTGTGGGGTCTAAGCCAGGAATGCTTGAAAAGAAGCATGTTTCCCCTGGGTGAAATGACAAAACCGGAAGTAAGACAGCTTGCTGCTGATTACGGATACCTTGAATTGTCAAAGAAAGCCGAGAGCTATGAGATTTGTTTTGTACCTGACAATGACTAC
>JBDSPM010000097.1:0-2570 GCA_039930325.1 Saprospiraceae bacterium | reverse complement strand
ATGAAAATCATTAAACATCTGCCTTACTTGTTTCAGAAGTGCTTCAGCATCAGGCGCATCACCAAACCGGTAAAAAAGAATAGCGTCTCCTTCGATCTCGCTGATCTCAAGGCCTATTTGATTAGCTTCTATCAGGATATCAAGTAGCTCTTCAATGATATGCCTTGAATGATTTATTTCGGTATCTGTGACAAACTGGGTAAAGCCGCTGATGTCGGGTATGAAAATCAATGCCTTTCGGAGTGCAGGTTGGTCAGATGGAGAATTCATGACAGAAATCTTTTTTAGGTGAGGCAATTTCGTGTGTGAAATTAAAGAATTTCGAATTCAATTGTGTTTGGGATGTTCTTAGATTAAAAAGCGTTATTTTTACATGTTTAATTGCCGCTAAATCCTTAAAAATCAAGCACTTATATTTCCTATCCAAAATGGAAAACGGCATCTTAAATCCTCAGGCACAACTCATACTCGGATTACGCTCCGGGGATGAGAATTCCTTTGCTATTTTATACGGTTCCTATTCAGCTGCTCTTTTTGGTATAATCAACCGGATAGTCGATGATCAAAAAGAAGCGGAGAATCTTCTACAGGATTGCTTTATAAAAATATGGCAAAACATATCGAGGTATGACCACGAAAAAGGAAAATTAGCCACCTGGCTGTTCAATATAGCCCGGAATACAGCTATTGATTTCAAACGCTCTAAATATTTTAATCAACTTCAGAAAAACCAAAACGTAGAGAATCTCGTACGTGATGATATCGTTCATGCTGTAACGGTGCCGGTGATTGACACGCTGGGTCTCCGTCAGGTTGTAGCGAGATTGACCCCCGTCTGCCGGGAAGTAATTGAGTGGATGTATTTCGAAGGATACACACAACAGGAAATAGCAGAAGATAAAGGAATACCGCTTGGAACAGTCAAATCACGCACCCGGCTGGCGCTGAAAGAATTGAGGGCATATTATAATTAAAACTATTTTTGCAGTACTTGAAAAAGTCAACTAACATATTCAAAGCTGATATCGCCAAATGGCTGGAAGGGGAATCTTCCATGACAGATCAGGAGATTCAGCAAAGTGAGGAAGCGATCCTTCGCTTTGCTGCCGCGCATGCTATGGCTCCAGGCAATGGAATGAAAGAGAAAATAATGGAAAAAATTAAGGCTTTAAATTCTTTCCAAAATAACCGACAGGAACTTAAACTTGATCATTTACCACTGCTGGATGCTTCATCCAACTGGTTGGATTGGCAAGAGGTAGTAAAAGAAATTAGCCTACCTGCAGAATTTGATGGCATTCATCTTCACATGCTTGAAAACTCTGATGAGAGGGAATTGTATGTTGCCTGGGTAAAGGAATATATTGAAGAAGAGGTCCACACCGATATCATTGAAAGCTTTGTCCTGCTGGAAGGCACCTGCGAATGTCGTATCGCTGATGCAAATGGCAATGCCCGTATTGTACGAATGGGTGTCGGAGACTTTATTACTATGCTTCCGGGTGAGACGCATGATGTCACCATCACCTCCCTGGAGCCTGCTAAGGCAATTCTGCAGTGGATGAAGCTCAGCGCATAGCGCATAGCGCTGCAGGGAGCAGGGAGCAGGGAGCAGATAGCATTTTTCGGTATTCTATACCCATCGCCCCAAGTATTTCAAAAAAAAGGGAGAAACTTCGCCATGTCCCGAATCGTCCATCGATTTTTTTCCGAGCAATGAATTTTCGCATCTTTCATTCGTACTTGTTGAATCTCAGTACTTCGATCAATGAAGAAAATTTGAAGAGGCACAATTGGCTTTCGGCAATAAAAGGTAATTGGCCAATTTGTTTCGCCATGCCCCACTCTCCATGCCTTTTTACCTAAGTGCAATGTATTCTACTAACAGGGAATTTCTATCAATGCCGAGATATTGCTCAGGGGGTTCTTCGATTTTCTGCAGTATGCCATATACATTGAGTAAAAATACCTCCGTAATAGGGCTATCGGAGTCCAGGTTAAATGTATTTCTCATTACGATAAAAAGAAAATCAGCGGAGATATCATATTTTCGCAAGCTTTCATACTGGTTGGTGAGATTCACGATACCTTTTTTAGCCATGTCCTCAATCGCAGCAGTGAACATCTCTCTTACATTTGGCTTGACTTTATAACCCAAGTTAAAATCGAGCCTGAATATTTTATCCTTGACCATCTCATGAAAATTATACTCCTGCTGAAATGGAGAATCTGTCTCATTGAAATGTAGTAGCCAATAAGCATCAGCTCGCTTAGGTTGTTTTTGATAGATGGATTTGAGAATTTGCTTCTCCATCCGATGCATGGAATATGAACTGGTCAGGTAGACGATATTGGTAGCAAACTTTGGAATGGCTTTATCCTCGCTGACAGCTGTAATAATATCTTCATATTGGTGGACATCGACAAATTTTTTCTTTCGCAGCAACACATGTTTAGCCAGAAAGTGAATCACCATGATAAACATGAATAAACACATTAAAATCATGGTGAAGCCTGCTCCATGAGCCAGCTTGTGCACATTGGCTGCGAGGAAACTGAGCTCTATTGTC
>JBDSPM010000096.1:0-8671 GCA_039930325.1 Saprospiraceae bacterium | reverse complement strand
ATGCTGAGTAAAAACCCAGTCCGAAATGACCAATGATATTATTCTTGCCCTGGTATTTTTTGACAAAGTCTTCAGCGCTGCTAAAGGCGAGCTGGTTGAGATATTTTTTAACCTCGGACTCAGTCATTCCTATGCCTCTGTCACGTATGGTGATCGTACCTGCAGCTTTGTCTACATCGACATAGATGGTCAGGTCACCCAACTCTCCATCAATCTCCCCTGCACCAGATACAGCTTCCAGCTTGGAGGTGGCATCGATAGCATTGGAGATTAGTTCTCGTAAAAAGATCTCATGGTCAGAATAGAGAAATTTTTTAATAATAGGAAAGATATTCTCCGTCTGAACGGTGATATTACCTTTGATCATAATCGATTGATTTATAAGGTTGTAGTAATTCAAATCTTCGTAGTCAAAAGGTGTGCCATTGGAAAATATCTGTCATAATGACGGTTTCCAAAGGCTGACTTCTGAAAGTTTGGCAAGGTATGTGCTATTATTCTGGTCATTAGAGATGATCAAATGTCGATTTTCTCATTAAGACCGGTCCAAACAGGGGGGTTAGGATCGGTCTTTTTTATGCCCTAATGTGAGAGCGTAAGAGCGTGAGAACGTAAGAGCGTGAGAGCGCAAGAGCGCAAGAGCGCGAGAGCGCAAGAGCGTAAGAGCGTAAGAGCGTAAGAGTGTAAGAGCGTAAGAGCGTGAGAGCGCAAGAGCGTGAGAGCGTAAGAGTGTAAGAGCGTAAGAGCGTGAGAGCGCAAGAGCGTGAGAGCGTGAGAGAAAAATTTTGTTGCATCGGTGGGGTATTTGTAATATTTTAATCAGCTGTCAAAAAATAAAATCATATTCAGCAATAAATCATTTATCCAAACTAATAAGGTCCCCCTTGGGGGATTTAGGGGAAAAAGGGAGTTACCGATTAAGGCAGCTCACTTTCAGATTATCTACAAGAATTGTGTTTGGTGAATCTGCATTCCAGATAGTCATCACACATTTGTCGAATGGTTCGAGCGGAATGCGTACATCAAAAAATAAATGTTCCGGTTGGTTGTCTTTAGGAAGTAGTCGCTGAATCCGGATGAAATTGGACTTGATCACTTTATCCCCATGATGAAACTGAACGATCCATTGGGCAAATTTCCAGACATCCCATTCTCTTGATTGCAGGAGAAAATCTGCTTCTATTCTAAGCCATCCGGTACAATTGTCCGAAACCGGAATTGTAATTGGTCCCAGGTATTGATGCTCTTTATTGAGACATGATGATTTTCCACCTGCAGGCCAGGTAGAAGTACAATAAGATGTGTCCTGTTCAAAATTATTTTGCAAAATAACCGAAGCATCCTGTGCCGTGCCTTTATAATATTCATGTGTATCCAGCAATTTGAAATAATCCCTGTCCGGATGTAATCTTCCAACAACACGGTAGAAATAAGGAGTGGTCATTTGCCCCGGCTGAAAAAATCCTCCTGTATGTGCCTGGTACAGCCACCATCCCGAATAGTAAATATTTGCAACAAGGAAAACTATCCAGATCACTCTACCCCATTTCCTTTCATTAAACCACGTAATCATCATTGCCAATGGAAATGAGAACAAAGGATAAACCTGGATAAGATTGCGTTGCCCTAATCCACCTCCGCTCTCCCAGTGTCCCCAGCTTAACGTGATGTAAATCGCAAGCATGCCTGTTACAAATGTTGGCCAGAAAACAGGTTTGTCTTTTTTATATAAACCATAAAAGCCAATCATTGCGATAAGCATAATGGGTGTATGTATCCACCATCCAACATTGACACCCATCAACCCTCTCCAGATTTTTGGATGAAACCAGCTGAATCCCTGATCGCCATAGCTGTAGATGATCCATTCATTCGCCACATATTTCCAATAGATCATCTGGATGCTGATCATGAGACCTGCAAGGATGGCAGCCACAACGCATTTTTTCCAGTGACGTATCAGGAAAGAAAAACGTTCGGATACAGAGTGGATGCCCCACAGAATCGGAATAAAGATCCAGATGATTTCAGTAGGCCGGGTCAGGGTCGCCAGGCCAATACTAAAGCCTATTCCGAAAACGGATAGCCAGTCTTGTTTCTGATGAAAATGAATGGTGCATAAGAGCAGAACACACAACAATGAGAACAGCCATGTGTGATTCATACCGTTACTGATAGCTGCATATTCCATCCAGTTGGTGGCAAGGCCTAAAGCAATGAGAACCCATGTGACAATATGGTCCTGAAAGAATAGCAATAAAATTCTTCTTAACTGCAGAAGGCCAAACAAGGAAATAAGAAAGCTTCCGAGCCAAATGGCAACCTGGTATGGCCTGCTGTATCCATCTGCGGGATAACTTTTTGTAAGAAGTGCATACCCATGAGCCAGAAAGAAAAAAGGCGAATACATCACGGCCTGACCAATGGCATATTTGTTTACACGATTACCTGAGTCATGATGTCCGAAGGATTGGTCATATGCAGGAGATGGAAGATATAAGGAATTAATATGCGCCATGTATTCCTGTTTCTTAATATCATGATAGATAAAGATCGCAGGCAGGTAATGATAATATCCGCTGACATCCCAGCTGATCGCTGCTTCAGATCCGGGCTTGTTCCATTTAGAATAATATACTGTTCCGAGGAGGAACCAGATCAGCGCAATGAAGAGGACAGCAAATATGGATTTCATTCAGCCATTAATATAGTAAAAAGCAGAGAGCAGAGAGCCTAGGGTATAGAGCATGTCCTAACGCAGTGGAGGGCAGTGGGCAAAGAGCAGCGGGCAGTGGGACGGCAAAGGGAAAGTCTTTGCCTAAATTATATGGAGGATTTTGGCAGGAAATGCCAGGAGACAAGGGTATAGATCCGAGAGGAAAAGGAAGGCAAAATGCCGTTGTTGGAGTTTGCTCCAACAAAATGTAGAGATCACCGGGCTGCGGGCGCGAACTCCTTGCACCGGCAGTTCGCGAATTACGAAAACTTAAAAAAATTAATCTTCAATTGAATGGCTCATCCATTTAAACATTACCCATTACCCATTAACCATTTAAACACTTAAACATTTAAACATTTTACGCTTTAAAAATATAGCTCATCCACTTCGCCTTCCAATGATCTATGTTGGGACACTGACGATACTGGGGATCTAACAGAATATAGGTATTCTGCAATTTCTTATTGAGCCAGTCGCTGAAGGCATAATTTCGTTTTCTGTCACGCGCGGCATCCTGTATGCGGCTATAGTCCTGTTTTAAACTCGCCAGGTGTGGCACAGTACGTCCCTGTAGCTGTACAATTTTAAACTGGTAATCTCCAAGTGGAGATCGGTATTCAATGGGAGGTGTGATCTCGCCTACTTTCAGCGTATCGATAGCGAAAAATATTTCACTGTCCACATCGCCTGTTTCGAAAAATGTATTTGATGTTTTGGGATTGATCATCCGGCCATTGTTGCTGTAGCTCTGCGTTTTCTTGTCACCGAATTTATGAACTGCTTCTGCAAATGTCAGTGTATCAATTTGGATAAGGTGCCTGATGGAATCAAGCTTATTCCTGGTCTTCGCAAGATCCGCATCTGTGATTCTTGGCCGGATAAGGATATGCCGGGTATTAATTGAATTGACCCTGCGCTCTATGAGTTGAATAATATGAAATCCGAATTCGGATTCTACTACATCAGATAGCTCTCCTTTCTCAAGCTGAAAGGCAGCGCCTTCAAATTCGGGAACAAAATTGCCTCTTGTAGTCCAGCCAAGATTGCCACCATCTTTTGCACTGCCATCATCTGAATATTTCCTGGCCAACTCTTCAAAGTCGGCACCTCCCTTGAGTTGATCTTTGATATCATTTATCTTTTTAAGTGCTCTCGCCCTTTCTTCAGGATTTACTACAGGATTGACCACGATCTCTGCCAATTCGACTTCAGCATTGAAATAAGGCAAGCTGTCCTTTGGAATTAGCTGAAAGAATTCCACTACCTCTGATGGCGTGACTTCTACCTTGTTCATAATCTCCGCCCTCATCTTGTCAGCAAGTAATTTCCGCAGCATATCATCCTTCACCTCTTCACGCATTTCACTTACGGACTGACCATATACATCCTGAAACATTTTGCGGTCATTGTTCATCATCGAAAGGATTTGGTTCATCCTTTGATCGATTTCAGATTCGACCTGTGCATCGGTTACTTCGACGCTATCGATTTTTGCGTAGTGGACCAGCATGGCTTGAGCCATCAGGCTTTCGAGAATGAGACAGCGTTCCTGATCGCCGGGATTGGCTTTGCGCTCACGCATCATCGCCATTTGCTCTTCCACATCTGAATGGAAGATAACTTCACCTCCTAGCTTGGCTACAATCTTGTCCAGCACTACCGTATCCTGGGCGTGCAATACGGGGTACATGAAAGCAATGCAAAGAGTAAAAATGCTTTTAAACATAAAATTTCTCATTCTGTATAGTTTTTGACCTGGGCAAGCTGTATGTCCCGGTCGTAAATTTCTTTTTTTATTCTTTCCAGCAGTTCAAGTTCACGCTGATGTATGATATATTTTGCTGCCTGGGTCCGGATGCGGGATAAGGGAGCAATATCTCTTTCATAGTAAACCTCTATCGGAAACAGCAGAAATATATAATCCCGGTCTTCCCTGACGACACCCCGATAAGAACGAATACCACCGGGGGAAAGTGTGCCTTCCGGAAAAAGCTGGATCACTATATTCATCTCATGCCATTCTGACGAATCCGCCCAATCGGTGTGCGCATGCTTTGAGGCATACGCTATGACTTCATCGTAATGCTGTATGGGAAAAGTATTCCACCACTGAAGGATCCTGTCATTTCGGGCTAAAGGCTTTTTGATTTTAAAAAAAAATCCCCTGAGGATGCCCGTTTCAAGACGATGTTGCTCCTTATTAGCTTCGTAGTACCGTTGCAGATCGCTCTCTGTGATTACGGTATCCAGTCTCTCTTCTATGACTTGTTGTTCAAAAAAATGCATCACCAGGGATTGCCTGTAGTCTTCGAGCAGCTTATTCATGTTGACTTCTTTCGGAAAATTCTTTTCTGCTTCTACCAGGAGGAGCCTGTCTCTTACCCAGTGCTCGGTGAGACTGCGCACCTGCTGGATGCTATCTTCATCCGTGGCATATCCCTGAATAAGGTCTTTGATATCGTCGAAGGTGAGCTTGTACTGGAAGACCTGCGCAAGTATATCAGGATTTGAAACGGGTACCAGGGTCGATTTGGATTGATGGCACGAAAGGATAAGAGCTGCAAAAAGGAGGCAGCTCAAACCGATAGATATAATCTTTATTTTTCTGTGCAAAACACAATGATTATTTTTTCACGAGAGTCATCAGGACTGCTTCATTGACGTTCACTGGATATTTCTTTTGCAGGGAAGCGACCCATTCTTTCTCAAGCTGGTCCTGGTAGTCCGCGATGATATATCCCCTGGCTTCTTCAAGTGTTTTAGGCTGGGGAGGTATGATTCTTTCCACGCGCACTATTCCTTTTCCATCCGGCAGATCTGCTTTTGAATTAGCTGTCCATGTGATGCCGATGGGTAACGCCTCATCATTCTGATAGATCCTTCTTGAAATCTGTACAGGAATGTGTTTCTTTTCGGCTTTCGAGGCGACAGCGGACAATGATTTTTTTGAAGCCCATTTTTTCAGCAGTGGCATTTTGTCCATCATTGAAGAATCTACTGTAAGAGTAGCCACTTCCAACCTTTCATCCCACATATAATTTGATCGGTGGTCTTTGTGAAATGCCATCAGGCCTACAGTGTCTTTACCGGCCTTGTCCCATACATTTATTTTCGTGGCTTCAAATAGTAATATCCCCTCTTCATATTCACGCATCAGCGCTTTGAATTCAGGGTATTTATTCACGAGGTTTTTTTCTTCATAGAACAGAGATTTTTCATTGACGTAATCACTAAAGATTTTGTCCATGATTTCTTTATTTGGAGTTTCTTTTGCCACGCCCATGCGGGTGCGTGCATTGTTGCGGATATAATTTCCGAAATCAAGATTTGTATATACATCTTTTCCAATAGTCAATATGGGCTTTTCTTCCACTGAAGGAACCTGCCAACGATAGGTCTGAAGGTCATCACCGATATGCGCCAGGAATTGATCATAGACAGAATGATCAATAGTGAAGCCTGCTTCTTTCTTAATCCGCTCTATCATGATTTGCTTCGCGCTAAGCATTCGCTCATCCTTGCTTACTTGTGTTTCTATTTTTCTTTTCGCTACATCATAGGGCAGCACAGGGCGTTTTTTAACCCGTTTGATAATATGCCATCCAAGAGCAGAGCGAACAGGAGCAGATATATCACCATCTGCCTGAAGTGCATAAGCAGCATCTTCAAAAGGCTTTTCAAACTGACTGATGGTCATCGTACCGATAAAGCCCCCACGTTCAGCTGTGGTCTTATCTTCTGATGATTTGCGTGCCGCATCTTCGAATCTTCCTCCCTTCTGAAGTTCCTGGTAGATGACATCGATTTTGGATTTAGCCTCCAGGTGATTACTCTCATCTGATTTGACACGGACCAGGATATGAGACACATCCATTTCGCCACGTGCGGGCCGCTTTCCGATCACTTTTAAGATGTGATAACCTATGCCGGTTCTGAGTGGTGCTGAGTACGTTCCTGACGGTGTTGTATAGGCTGCTGTTTCGAAATTATAAAATCCACTGGGGAGTAGGGCGGTGATAAATCCCAGGTCACCGCTCAATTCTTTTGAGGAGTTGTCTTCAGAGTAATGACGGACTGCATCGTCCCATTTTTCACCTGCTTTGAGCTTTGCATAGACTTCCTGAATTTTATTGTAGCCTTTCATGGTGTCAGTAGTAACATTCGGATTGGTCCTGATGAAAATGTGTGCTACGTGGATATCTTCCTGCATGCGGTCGTAGGCTTCATGGACGAGGCGATCGGTGACTTCTTTGTCGTTGAGATAGCTATCGGCAAGCTGTTTGCGGTAGCCGTCAAGCTCATTTTTTAATGAAGTCACTGTATCGAGACCCATAGCGTATGCTTCGCGGACTTTGAGCTTGAACTTGGTATAGAGATCCAGGTATTCGCGAAGACTGGCCTGGGAGAAATCGGCGTCGTCGCGGTTGTTCTTGCTGTAGATGTATGTGAATTCAGAAGCCAAAACTGGTTGCCCTTCTACGGTGAAAAGAACGGGATCTTTTGTCTGGGCTTTGAGTGAAGATGCCCAAAGAATAGAGACCAGGGCAAGAAGGAGAGAAAATCGCATGTGTAAACAGGTTGATTTACTAAATAAGGGCGCAAAAATAGCCATAATTAAGGGCTATGGAACGTTTAAAGGGAGCTATTTTACTTAAAAAACGGGGTGGTGGTGGGGTTGTAACAAATGGTTAACAAATTGCCTTTAGCTGCTTGCTTCGACCGCTTTGTCCTAACCGGGTATGCGCTTAAAGTTATCCGGCCCGGGACGCGCGAGTTGAGATCTTCCTCGTAGTAACTGACTTCACATATACGATTATGCATTGTCAAAGCAAAAAACCATGCAGGCGTGTAATCGCTTTTATCGGATGTGTATCTATTCGAAATCTGTTTTCTCGATTCCACTTTGTCTGATTATCGAGCGAAGAGTTCCTGTTCGCAATTCTTTATGGTTCGGGACAGGAATAGTTGTTGTAGCATCTTTGATTTGTTTTTGCATAATGATATGGCTTCCTCGCTGTCGCACCTGAACGAAACCATGCCCCATTAAAATCAAACAAACTTCCTTACCGGAAAGGGGTTTCATTAAATAGTCACTTGTACTCGCGTGATCAGGACTTCTTCGTGAAACCTTCGCGATATCTCTTCTTCCGAAGCTGTTTCATAAAAAAGTTCAAGTGCTTCTATGAGATTTGAACGAGCTTCTTCAATAGTATCACCTTGGCTCGCTACATCAAGTTCAGGACAAAGCGCGACATACCCATTGCCTTCTCTCTCTATTATTGCCGTAAGTTCTTTAATTTTTTTCATCTCTGTGTGAAGTTAAGGCTTTTCTATGATACATCGCTTCTACTATGACGATAGATGTTAGATTCCAGCTGATAGTTATGGCACTCAAAATTAAAATTGAATTTTAATCTCTCCATTAGATCTATTGTAGTATGATTATCCAACAAACAAAAAGGAAATGAATTTATATTAATGCTTTTTAGGATTGTATCAATTAAATTATACATAAAAATATGTCTAGCTTCAAGATGTATTGATCTTTATCGCATATCTACATTCACGTTCCTACTTGCCCTATTTCACCTGCATCATTTCTACCCCGGTCCAGTCTTCACTCAACCCTTGTTCGAGATGCGTGTGGACCCTGTTTAGAAAACCAAGCACCGTGCGATCAGTGGGGTTCGCCTGATAGACCGTACTAAAATAGGCCAGTGCAGCATTCATGTCTTTGGCGAAATAGGCCTCCTGTCCCTGCCGGAAGGTGGATAACGTTTGTGTTTTCAATGATTTCTGATCAGGACTGTCTCCATCAAAACATTCATACACATTTGTAGGATGAAACTTACCTTTTGCCTGCACCTTCCCCAAATACCGAAAACTAAATAGCTCCGGGTCCTCCAATTTCTTAAAGGTGTCTTCACTCAACATAAAATTTACATTATAAAA
>JBDSPM010000095.1:0-2502 GCA_039930325.1 Saprospiraceae bacterium | reverse complement strand
GGTGGCTGAGCATGTCGCCGTCGGCCTCAGGCCGACCGACGGTCGAAGCCATCACTTTCAGCCCAATCGCACAATGCAGGCATCGCCTCGTATCACAATAATTTTTTTTGAGATGAAGCATAGCTTGTGACTGTCCGGCATCTTCTGCTCGCCAACTTAAATTATTCCAACCTTTAATGATTGCATTTTTCTCTGCAGGCATTCCGGAAAGCATTCGAAGTGCTTTTTCTTTTACGTTTTGAAGGCCATGTATTTTTCCATAGATAAACATAAACGGAGCTACAAGATTGATCACGAGTGACTGGGCGGTTTCTCTCCCAAGTCGCTTCATGACTGGCGGTGAGTCGTTTTTAAAATGGTAATGATTGTTCCAGTAAATATGATCCGGAACTACCATAAAATGTTTAATCCATTCCTCCGGAGAATGAAATTCCGAAAGCAAGGTGATGAATTGAGGGGTTTCAGCTAAAATCTTTGCGAGTTGCGCTAATCGAATAGTTGGAAAATGGACAGGGCGCATTCTCATAAATTTCCATCGTAATTCAGGCATGACCTGAAGTCCGTATTTAATTTTTAGAAAATCAAATTCATGCTTCATCGACTTGGGATATCCTGAATTCATTTCTTTAGTCAGCATTCCAGCTATGCCAAATAAGATGGCTTCTATCTGATCAGTCCTGTCCCCATGTTTTCTGAGGATTTTTAAAGATGTCTTCAGGGCCAGGTTCTCCATAGCATCACTATTGGCCGGTGCTCCAAGTTGCCTAGCCAGCAAGACAAAAAAAGTCTGTTCCCAGTCCTGGTCACACTGCTTCAGCATATTGAATATGTAGTCTGTTTTATTCTCCAACCTTTCGGCCATAAGTCTTTCAAGCCAGGTTGTACGTATGACCTCAGGCACCATGGGGATGCATGATGCGCAAGGAATCCACTCTTCATTATTCATTAAATGAGCATACCGGTCCAGCAGTTGCCGATCCACTCTTTGAGACAGTTCGATGCATGGAATGCGAGAGGCCGTAGTGGTGATAGCCGGCTGATCTTCGATCCATACTACGTGAAGAATGACATTATCGTAATGCGTATCCTGTTCATGCCTGTGCTGGAACCATTCTGAACTCCGCACATGGATTTCTACATGGCCGGCCCAGAGATGTTCACCGATACGAATACGTGCCTGAAGAAAATCTGGTCCCTGGTCGTGATTTGGAATACCGGGATGGAGGATCTCCACTTCATGGTCCTCCGTTGTCCTTAATGCTTCCTTGCTGTACAGTTTCCTATGCCAGATGAAGTGTAATAATTGCTCCTGCATTTGTCATTTCCGGACAAGGACATCAAAACGCATCGGGAACTCATTTTTATCATCCGCATCAAAAAAGTCCGAAGAGGCTACCTGCCATTCGTTCATGTCGATCTCCGGAAAGTATATGTCTCCAACCACCTCAGATATGACCACTGTGAGGTATATTTTTTCAATTAAATGCATGGATTGTGCAAAAATCTTTCCTCCGCCTAAGATAAATGCTTCTTTTTCACCCTCATCATATGAATAAGCAAGCGCTTCCTCGATCGAATGCAGCACAATCACAGAAGAAGAAATAAAAAAAGGATCTCTCGTCAACACAATATTCGTCCTCCCCTTCAATGGCCTATAACCCAATGAAACAAAGCTCTCCCGCCCCATGATCACGTGATGGCCCACCGTAGTGCGCTGAAAATATTTCATATCCCTCGGCAGATACCATGGAAGTCCGCCATCTCTTCCTATCACCCTGTTAGTGCTCATGGCAGCAATTGCGCTAATAATCATAGAAATAGCTTTTCAGTTAGCCCCCATTTAGGGGGTTGGGGGCAAATTGTGGCCGCAATCGCGCTGATGATCATCGTCTCTTCATTTTCAAAATAAATTTATACGTAAATGAGTGTTCACTTCCCCCCTTCAGGGGCCGCGGGCAAATCATGGCAGCAATTGCGCTAATAATCATAAATATCGCTTTTCAGTTAGCCCCCATTTAGGGGGTTGGGGGCTATATCAAGTCCCCCTGGTTGCTGAGCTGTAGCACACGGTTGGTGAGCTGTAGCACAAGGATGAGCGGAAGAAGGTCGAACCATGGATGAGCAGAGCCGGTCGAAGCAGCAGGGGGCAGGGGGTACACTTCTAAGATTTAAGCTTATGGATCAGATCCGTCTCCATCATCTTCTTTTCTATCGCCTTGTGAGATTCAATGATATCGCCACGCAAGTATTTTTCCATCATTAAGCCCCCAACAGGAGTAGCAAAGCTTCCGCCCCATCCTGCATTTTCTATATACACTGCAATAGCTATTTTGGGCTGGTTCCTCGGTGCAAATCCAAAAAATACCGAGTGATCTTCACCGTGGGGGTTTTCGGAAGTTCCTGTTTTTCCACAAACTTCATATTCAGGATGAGATGCCAGCGTTGCTGTTCCCGCTCGCACTGCTCCTGCCATTCCTTCAATGATGGGTTCAAAATAGCGGT
>JBDSPM010000094.1:0-13904 GCA_039930325.1 Saprospiraceae bacterium | reverse complement strand
CTCAGGAACAGCTTCATCTATGACTTCGCCTACTTTCAACCTGTCTACAGCTGTTGGGCTCCAGATCAATTTCCACTTTAAGGCATACAGTATGGAATCAGGAGAAAATTTCTGGGTGCAATACAAGAGCGGGACTGGCGCCTGGGTGACGATAGCAAACTTCGTCAGTGGATCCAACTTCAGCAACAACATCTTCTATAACACCACGGTGACGATTTCGAATTTTGTTCCGACCACTGCAGGTACATTGCGCATCCAATGTGACGCCAGTGATGATAATGACCAGATCTACATTGATGCGGTGATCATCACCAAGTTTAATTCAGCTGCATTACCGGAATCTCTGGTGACGATTGAAGAGGCTACTGGCCCTTCACTGTCTACAGGTAATCAAAATCTTCCGGATGCGAATAAAGAATTAATCGTTTATCCTAATCCTGTGCAGGATGTGCTCAACATTAAATTCAATGGCGATATACTAGCGATCAGGATTGTATCACTGGATGGAAAAGAAGTCAGATTGGGAGATGTAAGTGACACAAAACGAATAGTTGATATAAGCCAACTGGCTACGGGCATTTATTTCCTCTCTGTTCAATCAGGAGGTGAATGGTATCCAACTAAATTTAGTAAGATGTAATCATAAGTGAGTTTAACCTTAAGAAGGCAACATATAAAAGTGTTGCCTCTTTTTTTGATTTTTATCCAACTCGCCTAAAAAAAAATGAAAGGCAACAGAGTGAAATGGTGCCTTTCATTTTTTGGGCTGTGTTTATTTTTAATTACTGTGAAATGCCTGGTTGTGCACCAGATCTGCACCGCACTTCGAACATTTCCCTGCAACACCCGCCCCTCCCGGATCTCCATTCGGGCAGATAAAATGATAAGCACCCCTTGAATTCTGTGCTTCAGTATGTGTAGGAACAGCCATGTGCGTAACTGGATCTATTTTCATCTGCGGCTCAGGAATAGGTTGGCCTTTATGAAATGCATCGTTGTGAATATAAGCCGTGCCACAGACCTGGCAATTGCCTTCAACAGGTCCGCCCTGGTCTTTATGGTTGGGGCAAATGAAATGCTGTTCTCCGTTTGTACCTACAGTTGTCGTATCAGTTGGAGTTGTATTTTGATGCCCATCCGTATTAGTGGTGACGCTCTCCGGAACCACAGGATCAGTTTTTTTTGAATTGCAGCCAATGGATAAAACCAGACAAACGGATAAAGAAATGGCTATAAAATTTAATGGTTTCATGGTATTTAATTTCGAGAAAGAAATGGTTTACTTTGATTGAAGTACTCACAAAGATAATCCACTATACATATGGATTCAACCTGTTAACTGATATTCATTATCCAATCCTCCCAAACTAAATCTGTGCGGATGCAACCCTCCCATATGAGTATTGTCCTTACTTCCAAATCAAGACGCGACACTGATGTATTCAGAAGCTGAGTCCTCTACATGCCATGATCAGGCATCAGCAACAGAAGCTTGATATCATGGAAAAAATAGTAAACCGAGTTGATAAATATAAACCCAATGAAAAGAATAGTCGTGAAATGTAGCTTTTTGTTTGCCATGATCCCTTTTTTTGCATTTGCAGGGAACGATGGAGAGCGTGTAGAAAAAAAGATCAACAAGGAATTCACCATCCAGTCCAATGGATACGTCTCACTCAATAACAAATATGGTGCCCTTGATATTGCTATTGGCGAAAGCAACCAGATAAAAATAAATGTGACGATTTCTGCAAGAGCATCCTCCGAAAAAAAGGCACAGGAAACTGTTGACAGAATCAGCATTGATTTTGAAGAAGGAAATAATCGCGTGAAAGCCACTACGAATATTGAATCTTCCTCCGGTTGGTTTTCCTGGTTCAGTTTTGGGAAGACGGAAATGGAAATTAATTACCAGGTGCTCGTGCCAAGGGATGTCTATCTCGATCTCTCCAACAGATACGGAGATATCTACCTTGAATCCACTGACCGGGATTTGAAAATTGAATTGGCTTATGGCAACATCCGTTTAGGTGATGTCAACAGCAATCTTAAGCTGGACATGACTTATAGCGATGGCAACATATCACAGATAAAAGACGGAGCTATCACTCTGGCCTATGTCAATCTTGAAATGGAAGATGCCCAAAATGTCACAATGAATACCCGGTACACCGATCTTAAAACCGGATCCATCCAAAAATTAAATCTTGAATCCGCCTATAGCCATCTTCAATCGGTGTACATAAATCAACTTCAATACAATGGTAAATATGATGATATGAAGTTGGATCGCGCAGGACTGATCAATGCGGAAACTGCCTATACAGACATAATTGTGGAAGAAAGTGAAGCTGGCGGAGATTTTGATATGCGATACGGCGACCTGAAGCTGCAGCAAATTCAAAAGGGATTTTCAAAAATCAATATCAATACATCCTATACGGGTGTTGAACTGGAAATGAATCGCGATGCATCCTATTCTATCGATGCAGAGACGAATTATTGTGATATCAGTCATCCCGAATTAAAAATTTCGGAGGATTCGCAGCGTGAATCGAGTGCTACGCTGAAAGGTTCGCGAGGTGCAGGAGGTGGTGAGATCAGAGTCAGGATGAGTTACGGTGAGTTGAATGTAGAGACAGCAGGTAAATCTTCACCTTCGAAAATATAGACGGTGTGCGAAGTGAATTTTATTTAGTTGGTTACACCCGATCCCCTGCGTTTCTACATTCATTATCGACAACTTGTTTCGCCCAATATATTTAGAAAACGTCGGGGGCGAGTGATTTTTACTAGTGTACGTTAATGCCTTCTGTTAGAATGGAAACTCTAGCTCCGTAGGAGCGAAATCTCTGTAACCAACCAAAAACGAGAATTCCTTAGCTCCATAGGAGCGATATCTTTACCCATGCCCATGCTGCCGGTCTTCTGCTCATCCTGGAGAAAACTTATTTGCAAAGTCTATTTAGAATAATTCACACCTCTGCCTTAAGATGCCGCTCCTATGGAGCTTAGATATTTTTTATTCGCCTTTCGGCTACAGAGATTTCGCTCTTACGGAGCTCACGTATTTGAATAATTACCATTGAAGTCCCGACACAAACAAACATTGTCGTGTTGCGGGAGGCGAGTGATTTTGAATTATTGATATCCCTGTGCCTGCAGGAGAAAGAGCTCAGCATAGAGTCCGTTATTTTTCAGAAGCTCTTCATGCGTTCCTATTTCAATCATTTCACCGCGGCGGAGCACAAGTATCCGGTCAGCCATGCGCACTGTGCTGAAACGATGGGAAATGATCACTGCACTTTTGCCTGATGTAAGCTCCGAGAATCTTTTAAAAACTTCGTATTCTGCACGTGCATCTAAAGCCGCAGTTGGTTCATCAAGAATCACAATCTGTGCATCTCGCATGTAGGCTCTTGCGAGGGCTATTTTTTGCCACTCACCCCCAGAAAGATCTACACCTTCAGCAAATCGCTTACCGAGCATTTGATCATATCCTGCTGGAAGCTTTCGAATGACCGGATCTGCAAGGCTCTTTTCTGCAGCATTGTAGATCTGAGGTTTATTTTCAGCATCTTCAATTTGCCCAATAGCAACATTCTCCCCTGCAGTAAAATTGAACCTGACATAATCCTGAAAAATAACACCAATCATCTTCCTGTAAGATTCAATCTTAAACTTCCTGATATCGGTTCCATCGATCAGGATAGATCCTTCTGCAGGATCATACATACGAGCCAGTAACTTGACGAGTGTGGTTTTCCCGGCACCGTTCTCACCGACCAGGGCCAGCTTTTCTCCAGCATGCAAGAGAAAACTAATATGTCGGATAGCCCAGATTTCTGTCCCCGGATATTTGAAGCCAACATCCTTAAATTGAATACCGGTATTAATTGTTTTTGGAGCCTCGATGCCTTCCGAATCATCCTTGATCAAAGGTTCGATGGCCAGGAAATCAAAGTAGTCCTGCAGGTACAAAGCTGATTCAGTGATACTGGTAAATGCAGAAAGAAGAGCCTGTAGCTGATTCTGCAATCGATTGAAGGAGCCCGATAAAAATGTCATGTCACCGACACTGAGCACCCCGGCGACTGTACGAATCAGGATCAAGACATACGCACCATAATAAGCCAGCACGCTTCCTACTTGTAATAATGTGCCCCAAATCGTACGCTTAATAGAGAGTGCTTTATTAACGAGGTAATATTCATTCGCAATGCGTCCAAAGCGGTTCGTGAGAAAATTATCCAGGCCAAATACTTTTATTTCTTTAGCGGTTTCAACACTGGCACCAATATACCGCAGGTAATCCAACTCCCTGCGTTGTGGTGTCCAGCTACGGACCAGAGAGTAACTGGATCTTGAAAAATAAGCCTCGCTGATAAATGAAGGCACCACCGCCACCAAAAGAATCAATATTAGCCAGGGTTCGAATGCAACTAACCCTGCTCCAAGGAAAATAATGGTAATCAAACCCTGTAGCTGACTGAGCACCATGGACATGAGCACGACCCTGCCTGTGGTCTGGCGACGGGCTCGTTCCAGCTTGTCATAGAATTCACTGTCCTCAAACATTCCCAGGTCAAGGGAGGACGCTTTGTGCATCAGTTCAATGGAAGAAAGATTAGCATACAGATCACCCAGCAATGCCTCTGTCAGGCTGATGAGCCGGTTGAAAATTTCTGAAAAAGCTGCAAGGCCCAATTCAAGTGCCACCCATATCCACAAGCGGTGGAAATCTTTATCATGCGCGTTGATCAGCCGGATGACTTCATCGATGATCATTTTACCCACATAAAGCTGGGCAGAAGGGATAGCAGATTTAAAAACCCGCAGGACAATATTGGTAAACGTCAACGACGGGGATGTCCGCCATATCATACTGAAAAACGGAATTAATAATTTGAGTGACTTGAGACTTTCGACAAAACCTTTTTTAGGTTTTGGGTCCATCTCCGGAGGGAAATTAGGAGGAATAGCCATTGCTGCAACCTAACGTTTATTAGTAGACGGATGTTCTGATGAAATGTGACGGACAAGATATCTTTAAGGAAATTATACTTGGCTTATGAAAATAGACATCATCAGTGAAAAAACAGACTTTGATGAGTTTTTCCATATCCGGAAAACACGCCTGCGATTTGAAAATTTTGACGGATCGATGTCACCTGAAGTGACGAGATATAGTTTTGAAAAAAACGATGCAGTTGCTGTGTTAGTCTATCATATCACCAGGGAAGCGTATATCCTGGTCAGACAATTCAGATTTCCACTGGTGCAGCATACGGTCGTTCCCTGGATGGTTGAAATCGTTGCCGGGGGAATTTCGGAGGGAGAAAATGAGTTCGATGCAGCATATCGTGAAGTGATGGAAGAAGTAGGATATAAATCGATAACACTTGAAAAAATAAGCTTCTTCTACGTATCTCCTGGAATCCTTAATGAGCGGGTTCATCTTTTCTTGGCCAGGGTGGATGATTCTTCAAAAATAAATGAAGGTGGTGGCCTGAAACAGGAAGATGAAGACATCGAGCTCACCTGGATACCCCGAAAAGAAGCTTTGCAATGGTTAGAAGAGCAGGAAACAGGAGATGCCAAGACGATCATTGCGATACAATGGCACCAGATGAAAAAATATTTAAGTGTTTAAGTGTTTAAGTGTTTAAAGGTGTAGGTAAAAGTCACCTTAAACATTTAAACACTTACACGTTTAAACTTTTTATTTTTTATTCGCGACGATATAGAATTCAATCTGGAATTCATCATTGACATAATCATCTTTCAGATTGTCAAAAAACTTCTTCGATTTGAACTTGATATCATACAGGGTACGATCGATGGTGAATGGAAGAGCGGTGATAACAACTCCATTCTCAATCTTCTCAACTTTTGCCTTGAAGCTCACAGGTTCAGTAATGTTTTTTATGGTCAGGTTTCCATTTATCATATGAGTTGCTGCCGGATCATTATCGATTTTGGATGCTGATGTGATTTCAAAGGTGGCTGTGGAATATTTGCCGGTATTAAAAAAATCTTCTTCCTTGCCCGGAGCGGTTCCTTTCAGATGATCCTCAAGGCTTTTACCCATGTCACCTTCGGGATCCAGCACTTTGAGCTGGGTCATATCCATTGTGATGGAGCCATCTTTGATCTGATCGCCTTCAAGATTAAGTCCACCACCCGCAACAGGAACAATTCCATTATGTTTTCCGGTCGGCTTAGCACCCATCCACTTGACGGTGCTGAGATTGGGGATGATCATGTATTGATATTTTCCCGGAGGAGCATTGTTGTTATCTGATGAAGTGATAATATTTGTGTTTTCTGTAGTTACAGCCTGTGGATTTGGTTTGCACCCTATAGAGCTTACGACCAGAAAAAGAATACCTGAATAAAATAATGATTTCATGATGTGTTGATTAATTGACAATAGATTAGGAAATGTGATTTCTGAGGTTTTCGTGGAGATGGCTTACGAACCGGACCGTTTCATCGATGGCGTCAAGCACTATTATTTTTTCATTTCCGACGGCCCATTCATTCTCCGAAGCACGGCCGGAAATAATAATAGGAATGTGGGTGCGGTCAGATAAATCTTTGATAAATGCTCCAAATTGCCAATGCACCGGGTCTGCATTTACAATCAATACAGAGTCACAGGAACATTTCGTCATTGCAGAACAAGCACAATCCAAGCTGATTCCTGTACCCATATCCGTCACACACAATCCTTCTTTCCGCAGAAAAAAATGCATAAACAGGTGGCTCAATTCCTGTTGATTGCCCTGTGGCAAAAACATAATCAATCGCGGGCCTGCACAGTTGTGGGGCATGATGTCAATTTCACGAATGGTCTTTCGCTTGATTAATTCCTGAAAGCAAGCTTCATGTGCAGCCTCAATGGTTCCTGAAAGCCATAGCAGCTCCATCTTTTCAAGTGTCGGTAAAATTAAATTCCTTAAGGTGGCTTCAAATCCATGTTCGCGGATGGATTCATCCAGCACAGCATCCATTAAATTAACATCGAGAGAAATTAATCCGCGGTTCAATTTTTCCTCATGATCCTGGTGCAACACTGAAATGCGGTCCGACTCCCTTTCGATTTCTTCCATGCTCATCTCCGCTATCCTGGAGATTTTGATGCCATGGATATTGAGTTTTTGGACCATCTTAAGCCTTTTGAGGTCCTTGTCTTCGTAGTACCTGATATTGGTATCCGTCCGCTGTGGCCTGAGCAAGCCGTACCTTCTCTCCCATACCCGCAGGGTATGCGTTTTAACACCGGTGAGTTCTGCAAGATCGCTTATGCTATAGGTGCCCAAAGTCAAAGAAAAGAGAAAGATGAAATGAATTTGCTAAAGAAGTACTATCTCACAACAGTAATAATAATTATTTTGTTTTCAACGAATTCCCTCCGGAATGAACCGGTTCAGGATTCATTACACTATTAACTCATGCGTATTGGAATTGTTTGTTACCCCACGTACGGTGGCAGTGGAGTTGTAGCCACAGAGCTTGGATTAGCCCTTGCAGCGAAAGGACACCAGATTCATTTTATCACCTACAAAAGGCCTGCCCGGCTTACCCATTTCAGGGAAAATGTGTTTTTCCATGAGGTGAATACTGAAGAATATCCACTGTTTGATTATACACCCTATGATACGACACTTACGAGCAAGTTGGTGGATGTAGTTAAATATGAGAAGCTTGATTTGCTGCACGTACATTATGCCATACCTCATGCCACCGTCGCATATTTAGCCAAGCAAATTCTGGCTGCCGAGGGAATACAGATTCCTGTGGTCACTACGCTTCATGGCACGGATATAACGCTGGTGGGAAGTGACAGATCATTTGCCCCTGTGGTGGCATTCAGCATCAACCAAAGTGATGGAGTTACAGCTGTTTCGAAGCATCTGCGCCAACAAACCTGTGAACAGCTAAAAATTCACAAAGACATTGAGGTGATCTATAATTTTATAGATTTTTCAAGATTCACACGCTCCAACAAAGAGCATTTCAGGATGGCTATCGCACCTGCAGGAGAAAAAATATTAGTGCATACCAGTAATTTCAGAAAGGTGAAGAGGATAGAGGATGTCATACAGACTTTTGATATCGTACTCCGACACATGCCGGTAAAATTGCTCCTGGTCGGTGACGGCCCGGAACGGCAAAAAATGGAAAGGATGTGCAGGGAGATGGGAATATTTGAACACGTTCGTTTCCTGGGAAAGCAGGACGCTGTTGAAGAAATCCTGGCGGTAGCGGACCTGTTTATTATTCCTTCTGCGAATGAGAGTTTCGGCTTGTCAGCACTTGAAGCTATGGCATGCGAAGTTCCGGTCATCTCTTCAAATGCAGGTGGTCTTCCCGAAGTGAATATTCATGGGGTGACGGGATTTCTTTCTGAAATCGGTGATGTAAAATCGATGGCTGAAAATGCCCTTATGCTTTTGCAAAATCCCGAAATGCTTCAAACTTTCAGGCATAATGCCCTTGAGCAGGCCAAACGATTTGATATCAGCATTATCCTACCTCAATACGAAGCGTATTATCAGAAAATTCTTAGCAAATTTGGTTCTGCACCTATGACGGAAAAGGAGATGATGCGGGGATAAGATTTAATCTTTTGCCCCTTCATTTTGTATTTCGAACTATGTTCGATACAAAATTTCTCCCCTATTTTTCTATACTAGCGTATTCGAAAACCAGTGTCGAAGACACTAAAGCTAAACTTTCTAAACTCTTCCGCGAGTTGTAAATCATGCGATTACACAATCACTCATCGTACGTAATCTCCACGTCGTGAGTCAATGGACGTGCCTGGCACGAAAGGATGAAACCACTTGCTACTTCTTTGTCGCTTAAAGCAAAACAGGCATCCATCTCTACCTCCCCGTGGATGATTTTAGCCATGCAGGTTGCGCATGCGCCGCTGTGACATGAGTAGGGAGCATCGATTCCCATATCCAGCAATGTGTCGAGGATGGTTTTATCGCTTACTTCAGCTTCTATCGTTTGCCCTCGCAAGTGAACTGTGACATGAGAGTGTTGTAAATGATCATGCGGATGAGCATATTTAGATTTTTGTAAAACCTCCTCTGATGCTGGCGTAAAAAACTCTCGCTTTATGGATTCATCTTCTACTCCCATAGAAGATAATGTCTGCTCGGACATGACTATCAGATCACCTGGGCCACAAAGGAAATACAGATCATTTTTTTTAGTGCCCGGATGGTTTTTCAGCAGATCCTGGATATGATTGCGGCTGATCCTTCCTTTCAGGCCGTTCCATTCCGGTTTCTTTTTGCCAAAAATGGCTTTCAGTCCCCCTGTTTCATTTTTTGATAGGGTATGGTACACAAAAAACTGTCCTTTATAATGTGCAGCCAGCCGGTCTAATTCATTCCGGAAGATGATCTGGCTTTCAGTCCTGCTGCCATAGAGCAGAATGACCGTGCTTTTTGGTTCCTGTTCAAGAGCAGTTCTTGCGATTGAAATCAAAGGTGTGATGCCACTGCCTGCTCCGATGAGATAAATATTGCGTTTATTGTCATGACTGAAGTTTCCTGTGAACCGGCCTTCAGGATGCATCATCTCAAGCGTGTCCCCCGGTTTGACCTTGCGGCAGAGTATGGGAGATATTTTGCCGCCGGTATATTCCTTGATGGTGATAGCGATAGCAGGATCCTCAGGAACTGAGCTAATGGAGTAAGAGCGCCTAACTTCCTTGCCTTCCAGATTCCATCTTATAGTCACATATTGCCCTGATGTATACTTGAATTGTCCCCGATGCTCAGCGGGTGGCTCAAATACAATGCTTACAGTGTCACTGGTCTCCTGTCTTATCTCTTTTACAACTACGGGAATGAACTCACCTGTCATGCTATACAATCAATTGGTTAAATTTGAAGGGTCAAAGATAGCAGCTTATGCCTTTAAGAGATTTGAAGTATCTGGCGGCCTATATCGTGCCGCTGGCATGTCTTGGTGGTCTCTATTTTGGCGGGTGGGCTTCTCCGGGTATTCTATATTTTGGTTTTGTACTCGTACCGGTCATCGAATATTTTTTACCGGCCTCTCCACACAATGAAGATGAGGTTACATTGGATCGGAAGTTGAATATGCCCTTTTTCGATATCCTTCTTTATGTCAATGTGCCTCTTGTTTATTTTACTTCCCTATACTTTGTCTGGTTGCTGGCACACAGGCCATGGACCACCGCTGAGTTGATATTTTCTGTTTTTAATGTTGGCGTACTTTTAGGTGTATCAGGTATAAACGTCGCACATGAGCTTGGGCACAGGCAAAACAATTTTGACAAATGGATGGCCAGGCTATTGCTCCTGCCTGTTCTGTATTCTCACTTTACCCTTGAGCACAATTATGGACACCATCTGAATGTAGGAACACCTGAGGACCCGGCAACAGCAAGGAAAGACCAGGGACTTTATTCTTTTTATATCAGGAGCATTGTGGAGGGCTATAAGAATGCATGGAAAATTGGTTCAAGAATGCTTGTCACAAAAGGTAAACCGCAATGGATGCATGAAATGATTTGGGCACATGGAACACAAATTGTATTGCTTGCGCTGGTATTTTATTTTTCAGGCTGGAAAGGATTGTTGTGCTATCTGGGTGCAGCTTTGATTGGAATTTTAGTTTTGGAAAGTGTGAATTATATTGAACACTACGGACTGGTAAGAAAAATGCTCCCATCCGGTCGTTACGAATTGATGAGTGAGATCCATTCCTGGAATTCGGATCATGAATTGGGTAGAATAGTTTTATTTGAACTAGTCAGGCATTCCGATCATCATTTTCAAACCCGGCGTAAATATCAAACCCTTCGTCATCTGGCGAGGAGTCCGCAATTGCCTTACGGATATCCCGCATCGATTATGATGGCTTTGATTCCACCGCTTTGGTTTCGGGTGATGAACCGGAGATTAGAATTAATTCAATTACTACCCTCTACCCCCTGATGCTTCGACCTGCTATACTCAGCCTCTTGCTACAGCTCAGCAACCGGTGGACTTGATTTTTAATCTTCCATTATTTTATAAAAAATTTATTCATTGCCCCTTTTTAGGGGTAGGGGGCAAAATAGTACCTTTGCGCCCTTAATAAAAAAACATTTTCTTGCCTACGCTCTCAATTGTCATCCCAGCATTCAATGAAGAAAGGACGATCCATCTTATCCTGGACAGGGTTCGCAATGTTAAGCTTCCTCCATCCTGGGAGAAAGAAGTCATTCTGATCAACGACTGCTCAAAGGATAATACGGAAGGAGCTATTCTCAAATACAAAGATGAATTTCCAGGATTTCCGATCAGGTACATAGCGCACGAAGTAAATAAAGGCAAAGGTGCAGCTCTCCATACAGGTATCGAACACGCCAGCGGTGAATACACCATCATACAGGATGCTGACCTGGAATATGATCCTGAGGAATATAATATCCTGCTCATACCTATTTTGAAAGGTTTTGCAGACGTCGTCTATGGCAGTCGATTTATGGGTGGAAAACCCCATCGCGTCCTCTTTTTCTGGCACTCGATAGGCAACCGTTTTTTGACCCAGATTTCAAATGTTTTCACCAACCTGAACCTGACAGATATGGAGACGTGCTATAAATTATTCAGATCGGACATTATTAAGAATATTCGATTGAAAGAAAATCGTTTTGGCTTTGAACCGGAAGTCACTGCTAAAGTTGCAAGAATTCAGGGTGTGAGAATTTATGAAGTGGGCATTTCCTATTATGGACGCACTTATGCAGAGGGTAAAAAAATCGGGTGGCGCGACGGCTTCAGAGCCATTTATTGCATTTTGAAATATAATCTTTGGGCTAAATAATTGCAGTCAATGTCATATCGCAAAGAAGCTTGTGTCATCAACTTATCCCAGGCATTGAATGCGGAAAAAGCAGGCGCACATCGTGTAGAAATTTGTTCCCGCCTGGAGACAGAAGGTATGACTCCCGATACGGAACTTGTAGAAGAAATCATCCGGAAATTAAATATTCCCGTAAGGGTCATGATCCGATGCACGGAGTCAGGATATCATGCTGATAAATCAGAAATGCAACAGATGATTGATTCTATCCGGGAATTCAAAAGAATACATGTGGATGGATTTGTTGTGGGCATAATGAAGCACGATCTGATCGACAAAGACGTCATGCTGCAGGTGATAAATCATGCGGCTCCAGTTCACATCACTTTCCACAAAGCCATCGATGCATCACACAATCTTTACCGCGATCTATTGTGGCTTAATGAACACCCCTCCGTTGATACCGTGCTGACTTCCGGAGGAGCGACTGTCGCTCGTGATGCGGTTGACAAAATCGTGATGATGAAATCGTTTTTCAAAAGGAACATCATGGCGGGTGGAAAAATCACAGCCAATAATTTATTGGCACTCCATGAGAAGTTGAACCTTGACTGGTATCATGGCCGGAGCATAGTAGGTGAATTGTGAAATTGAAAAATTAAACTGCTACACTTAAACTTTCAACCGGAAGTGATGAGACTGTTCGTAGTAATGCAGGAAATGAGTAACCTTCCCTGGTAAAATGATCCAGGACAAGTGGCAGTGCATGCCGAAGATTCCTTTCGGACTTCAGGCTGTCATGAAAGACGACTATGGAGCCTTCACCGGCATTCTGAATCACATTCTGAAAAACTTCATCCGGTTTAATTTCCCGGTCAAAATCACCACTCAGTACATCCCACATGATGATCTGGTAATGGCGCTGAAGAAACTGGATTTGGCTTGGCCTTAGCTTGCCATATGGTGGCCTGAATAAATCTGAATGCACCAACCTGGCACAATGGCGGATATTATGGAAATAGGAAATATTTTCAGTGGACCAGCCGGAAAGATGGTTATTCGTGTGGTTGCCTACACTGTGGCCGCCCAGAATGACCTGTTCGTAGATAGATGGATTTTTTCTGACATTGTCGCCTACACAGAAGAAAGTGGCCTTTGCACCATATTCAGCCAGCGTCTCCAGTACCCATGGAGTCACTTGCGGAATGGGGCCATCATCAAACGTGAGAAAGATCTCCCTGCGCCCCGAAGGCATCTTCCATGTCAATCCGGGAAAAAGCGCCTGAACATATTGAGGGGTGTGTGTCAGATACATGCTCATACTTACGAAATCGACAGGTTCATGGATTGGCTATCTTTACCCGCTATTATATTTATCTTTTTATAAATGTAGTCTAAACGTGCTTTGGTGCATTTATGCTGCATTTAATGCAAATACTTTTGAATAACAGGCCAAAGATCACCTGATGTGATATCAAAAGTAAAACATATCAAATATCATGACAAGATTAAGATTTGCTCCAAGTCCAACCGGAGCTTTGCATATCGGGGGAATACGAACGGCGTTATACAACTACCTGCTTGCACGCAAAACCGGAGGCAAGTTTATCCTTAGGATTGAGGATACAGATCAGGCCCGATATGTGCCTGGTGCTGAGGATTATATTATCAGGGCTCTGAAATGGTTGGGCTTAAACCCTGACGAAGGACCTCTTGAGGGAGGGCCATACAGCCCCTATCGTCAATCTGAGAGAACACAGATCTACCAGGAGCATGCTATGCAGCTGGTGAATAAACGTAAAGCCTATTTTGCCTTTGATACACCAGAGGAGCTTGACGCGATGCGGCAACGGCTTATGGACCAGGGTGTCACCACTCCTAAATATGATGCCTCTGTAAGAGAAGATATGGTCAACAGCCTCAACCTCACACCTGATGAAGTTGAAAAAAAGCTGGCAGATAAATTCCCGTATACCATCAGGTTGCTGGTGGAGCCCGGTCACGATATCATCATCCATGATAAGATTCGGGGTGAGGTGACTTTTGACAGCACTGAACTC
>JBDSPM010000093.1:0-7884 GCA_039930325.1 Saprospiraceae bacterium | reverse complement strand
TCATTCTAAGGCATGATTGGAATCTTAGTGACCAACTCACTCTAACCACTGCATTAGGTTACCAAAGCGGGCAAAATAGTACCCAGGCTATCGACTGGATGAATGCGAATGATCCAAGACCTGATTATTACAGGCGCCTGCCTAGTTATTTTGATGATGCTGTGGTCAGTGAAGAAATAAGGTCTTTATTTTCAACAAATGAAGATTTACTCCAGATACAATGGAATCAATTGTACGAATCAAATATCAATAGCCAGGCATCAATTGAAAATGCAAATGGTGTTCTGGGCAATACAGTTACCGGAGCCTTGTCAAATTACATTCTTGAAGAAAGGCATAGTGATATTGATAAAAAAAGTGGAAACATCGTACTGCAGTATTTGCCCGGTGAAACCAGCATGCTGCTGGTAGGTGCAAATATAGGCATCCAGAATACGCACAATTTTAAAGAAGTGGGCGATTTGCTTGGTGGAGAATTTTATGTAGACTGGGACAAGTTTGCAGCGCTTGATTTTCCGGGAGATAACAATGCGAAGCAAAATGATATTCGAAGGCCGAATCGTGTACTCCATGAAGGAGATAAATTTGGATATGATTATTTTTCCAGGATTCGTCAGCAGTCTGCATGGGCTACATACAAGTTGGAAACAAAAAAATGGGAAATTTCTTTTGGCGGCTCTGTAAAAAATCAAATCTACTGGAGAGATGGACTCACCCAGAATGGAAAATTTCCTGATAATTCATTTGGTGAAAGTGCTAAAAATAAATTCCTACTTCCTTCAGGCAAAGCCTTGTTTCGATACAAATTTGATGGTAGAAATTACCTCACAGTTTCAGGTATGATATCTCAAATGGCGCCAAGCTTCAGAAATGCTTACGTCTCCCCAAGGACCAGGGATAATGTGGTGGATGGTCTTACAAAAGAAGACATTCAATCAGGTGAAGTAAGATATGATCTGAAAGCACCCTACATCAAATTTTCATTGGCAGGATTTTATGTGACCACCAAACATGGAATAGAATCGACCAGCTTCTACAATGATGATCAAAATACATTCGTCAATTTCAGCCTTACGAATATTGACAAGCGGAACACAGGCATTGAAGCTGCTTTTGATTATAAAATTCTTCCGGGCAAAGGGCTGGGAGTGCATGGAGCGGCCTGCGTTGGACAATATATCTATACCTCAAGGCCAAAAGCAACCATCACCCAGGACAATGACGGATCATTGCTCGTGAAGGACATAACCGTCTATGCGAAGAATTTTTATGTCTCCGGGACGCCACAAACTGCATATACTGCAGGCTTGACATACGAATCGAAACATTACTGGAAACTCTTTTTGGATGTTAACCGTTTTGAAAATTCTTATGTTGATATTAACCCGGTACGGCGTACCAGCCAGGCAGTTGATCTTGTCGAAGTTGGTAGCCCTCAATGGAACGAAATCCTTCAACAGGAGAAACTTGATGCGGCCTGGACTGTCGACTTATCCTTTTATAAATCATGGCTTGTCAACTGGCCCAAACACCGAACCTCTTACGCGTTGAATATCAGTATATCAAACCTGCTGAACAATACCGACTACATCAACAATGGTTTTGAGCAATTGAGATATGATTTCGCAACTAAAGATCCGAGCACTTTTCCGACAAAATATTCTTACATGCAAGGCCTGAATTTTTTCGTTCAGGGCAGCATAAAGTTTTAACCATCATCCATAACTACATAAGAACTTTAATTTATACCATCGCATGAAAAACATTTCTTTCAACTTCCATACTTTCTTTCCGCTGTTGAGAAGTAAAATAGCATCTCTTCCATTTACTTTTTTGCTATTGGTTACATTAATGACCATCAGCCAAATGGCATGTGTTGATTTGGATTTCGATACACCACCTGCGGGAGGGACGGACCCAAATCTCCCGGTGACGACTACCATCGCCGAGTTAAAATCACGTCACGTTCTGGGTAAATATGAAGAAATCACAGACGATATCACATTAGCTGCCGTAGTAATCTCAGATGATGCAACGGGTAATTTTTATAAGCAGCTCGTGGTTCAGGATGAAACAGGGGGCATCGAACTGAGGGTTGAAATGACTAACATACGTAACCTGTATCCGGTAGGCCGAAAAGTGTATATTAAAGCAAAAGGATTGTGGCTGGGTGATTACAATGGCCTTACACAATTGGGTGCCGGGGTTGATCTTGCTGGAGGTTCACTCATCAGGATACCTCAATCTCTTTTAGGAAAATTCGTCATCCCGGCAACATATGGTAACAATGTCACACCAAAAACAAAATCGATAAATGAACTGACCCTGGCTGATGTAAGCACATTGATTAAGCTCGAAGGCGTTCAATTTATATCGGCTGATGCTGGTCAAACGTATGCAGATGCTGTTCTTCAGCAATCTGCGAATCGCAGCATAGAAGATTGTGCCAGAAGAAGACTACTCCTGAGGTCCAGCGGATTCTCAAGCTTCGCCGGAGAAAAGACACCAACAGGAAATGGTTCTATAGTGGCTGTACTAGGCGTATTTGGTTCTGATTATCAACTTACGATTCGTGATCTCAATGATGTATCGATGACAGGTGAGCGATGCACAGTAGTCATCGATGAAAGCTTTACCAGTCTTGCTAATAACGCAGTGATCAATCTTCCTGAATGGTCCAATATAGCTGTTAAAGGAACCCGACTTTGGAATGCTAAAGTTTTCAGTGGTGATAATAACCATTATGCCCAGGCGACTGCATTTGGAGATACGTCCCCGGAAATGGAGGCATGGTTGATCACTCCTGCCATTTCAACCACTGTTCCAAAAAAGATAACCTTTGAAACTGCAAAAGCATTTTATGTGCAGGATGGACTGTCCATATGGATCTCTTCTAATTTTAATGGTGTAGATGTTACCGGTGCCACGTGGACACAATTGTTTCCAACATTAGCTGATGCAGCATCTCCCGACAATACGTTTATTCCATCTGGTGATATTGATTTATCAAGCTATCCCGGACCGGTGCGAATTGGATTCAAATATGTGGGCAGCGGACCTGGTGGACAAACTGGTTCTTTCAGAGTTGACAATGTTAAGGTGACCAATTTGTGATCACCTTCCTCAAGATCAACTGTATTGGAAGGTTCATTTGTTGTTGCTTTCTGGTTCTGCAAGCAGCGAATCTCTTAAGTCAGCAGACAATTCTTGCTGTGAGGTCACAATCGCTCGGAAGTGTGATCACGACAACCGGTACGATCACCAGTGGCGATGAATTTGGCCAGATTAGATTTATGCAGGATGCAACAGCAGGTATTTCTGTTTATTCATCTTTATTGGCAAATGTGATTGCCGGTGATTCCATAAAAGTGACTGGAACTTTAACGCTGTACAGAGGTCAGCTGGAAATTACACCTGTTAATTCATTCCAGATTATTCAGCATAATAGGCCATTACCTACTCCTAAAAAAATTAGCCTGAATAGCGCTCAAAATATTTCCTTCGAATCGATGCGTGTTCAGTTGGATTGTTTTGGCATCGCAAGCTGTGAACCGAAATTTGATTCTCAAGGGTATACATTATATGATTCAAAAGGAAATTCTTTGAAATTTATTACCAGTCAGTTTGGCCTTCCAATACCAGCGAGTCCATTAACGGGAATTGGAATTTGGGTTAAAGTGGATAATGAATTTCAGTTCTGGTCACAGAGTTTAAGTTTTGATATTACAAACAATTGCAAATTAATCCCGAAAGGAGAAGTATCATTTGATTCTTTGGGAAATCCAAAGCTTACATGGAAATCAAATGAAGAGGATTCATGGGTTGAATATGGGATTGATGCATTTGATAAACTCCAGGTTCCATTTAAAATGAGTGGATTAACCTTTACAACTTTTGTTAATTTAATTCAAGGACAACTTTATTCAGCGCGTTTAGTCGAAGTTTCATCGACATTTGATACAATTTATTCATTACCAATTTATTTTTCTGCAGCATCGACACCTTCATCACCGATCGCTATTTTTTTTGACAAACCTGTTGACGCTTCTTATTCCGATGGGAGCCATCCTTCGGCAACCGGTTCATCCGTCATTGAAAATGATGTTATAGCAAGAATAGATCAGGTCACATCGACAATGGACATTGCAATGTATAATGACACGAGAACGACCATTGTCAATGCAATTAAGAGAGCTGTCCAGCGCGGAGTGTTCGTAAGGTATGTTGCTGAAGGCTCAAATTCGAACAGTGCGCTCGATGGCACCATTAATTTTCCGGTTCTATACAGAGAGGGAAGTGGCATCATGCACAACAAATTTATTGTTGCAGATGCTGATATTTCAGACAAAGCATGGCTGTGGACAGGAAGCACTAATTTCTCCTCTGCCCAATTGACAACAGATCCCAATCATGCTTACGTCATTAATGACCAGGCTCTTGCATTAAATTATCGCCGTGAGTTTGATGAGCTTTGGGGTGCTTCACCTGATCACACCGGTGCAAAAGAAGGCGAACAAAAATCAGATAACACAGGACATCTCTTCAATATCGGAGGTGCACATATTGAATCCTATTTTTCTCCATCCGACGAAACGAATTGTCACATCCTTGATGCGCTAAAATCTGCGGATCACCAGGTTCTGATTGGTTTATTACTCCTGACGAAAGATGATTTGGTGGATGAGATCATCGCTTTGCATCAGCAAGACATTGACTTGCGGGTTATCATTGAAGATGCAGGAACTTCTTCATTAGCCATTTCGAGGTTAACGCAGGCCGGTGTCAGTCTAGCTATCCATGATCTTTCAGGTCTCTTTCATCACAAATATGCCATCATCGATGAAGGGTATGCCGATTCTGATCCAACCGTTATTTCCGGTTCGCATAACTGGACTCAAAGTGCTGATAACATCAATGATGAAAATACGCTGATCTTCCATGATCAATCCATCGCTAACATTTTCAGACAGGAATACGAAGCAAGATGGGCGGAGCTGAATACTACTGGTATCATTCAACTCACTGACAATGCCTCCCTGATCCTACATCCGAATCCGGCTTCCGACCAGATCGAAATGATCAATCCACTTGCAGATAAGTGCATCATCACCCTTATCGATGTAAATGGGAATATTATCGGAAGACAGAATTTAGATCCAAGCCAAACTGTCCATTTCACAATTGACTCATCTATCCCGGATGGTATCTACCTGGTCCATTGGTCCTGGCAGAAAGACCATGCGGTTTCGAAATTGATAATCCAGAGGTAGAATCAGGACAGAAAAAGCTAAGGAAATTTGAAAAACGATGTGTATCTGGTAGCGTAATTAGCCCGTAGCTGTCTCCGAACCAGTCACAGACTTGCGATAGGCTTCCGTCATGTCCTTGGAGATAGACCCCTTAGTCACGCGTACGAATGTTTTTTCTGCAATGGCAAGCGTGACTATGCTTCCATCAATTTTATTAATTCGCCCGATCAGGCCACTGGCTGTAACCACCTCTTCACCTTTGTCAAGGGAATCGATGAATTTGGTCTGTTCCTTTTGTTTCTTCGCTTGTGGACGGATAAAAAAGAAAAAAATAACGACGAACATTAGTAGCAATGGCCACAAAGATCCGACAAGACTACTTGTGGGACTTGTCTGCAATATAAAAAGTGAAATCATAATATGTTATTTTGGTTTTTCTACCATCCCCTTGATATTGATCATGCTGCGGTTTGGTAAAGTGTTCGCAAATATAGTCACCTCTTTGTTTTGTGCCCCATCTTTATATTTACTGTTGAAGCGAACGATAACATATGCTGTACTGTCCGGCAATATATGGTTCTTCGGCCACTCAGGTATAGTGCATCCACAGGTCGATGTAGCATTGAGAATGACAAGCGGCGCTGTACCAATATTTTTAAATGCGTATTTTCTTTCTACCATTTCACCCTGCTGTATAGTTCCAAAATCATACACCACCTCATCCCATTTTAGTATAGGCAGATAGCTGCTATCAATAGTCCCATCCCGTCGGACAGGATTGTATGCTAAATCTGCAATAGTACCTTTTGAAACATAATCGGGGTCGGAAGGATTCGATGGATGCCACGATTCTTTTTTACATGCCGAGGCAATGAAGAGAAGGGCAGAAAAGAAAAGCAAGTCGTAAAAAAACTGTGAAATATTTTTCATCTGGATTTACCTAAGTATTGGGCCAAAGGTATGACTTAAAATCGTGAGTCGTCAGTCGTGAATCTTGAGTCAAAAAATCTGAGTAATCTGCTTAATTTGTGGAGTGAGTAGTTAAAAAATGAATCTGCTTAATCTGCGGTGAGTAATCTGCTTAATATGTGATCTGAAATGCGTATCTACCTTATTGGATTTATGGGAACCGGAAAAACGACGCTTGGACAATCCGTCGCGGATGCTCTGATCGTTCCATTCTACGATACAGACCAGTTGATAGAATCACAGGCTGGAATGTCAATATCCGGTATTTTTGAACTTCAGGGAGAAAAAGAATTCAGGGAAATCGAAGCTGATGTGCTGAGACAAACCACTATTCATGACAAAGCTTTAATCGCTACGGGGGGCGGTCTTCCATGCTATTTTGAAAACGTGTCGTGGATGAATGAACATGGCATCACCATGCATTTATCATGGCCTCCTGAAATACTACAGTCACATCTCTTACGTCAAACTGCCACACGGCCTTTGCTAGAAAATTTAAATCAGGCTGATGCAGCAAACAAGATTGACGTACTGCTGCACGAAAGAAAACCATTCTACGAAATGGCCGCCATCACACTCGATATGACCGGAGATTTAGAAAAAGACAAATTAACCCTCGATAAGGCCTGTAAATATATTTGGTAGACATCCTAAAATTGTGCACTTGCAGGGCTTGCCCCTGCGAATGACAACTCACCACTCACAACTCACAACTCACAACTTCAATCCATCACTTTCTCCAATGCATTCGCTGCCTGTATCAGTCTTCCGGAGGATTTACCATCAGGAAGAGGCTTGCCGGAAGAGTACAGGATATCATAGACCTGCTGAGTAGTAAGTTCAGGCCGGAATGCTTTCAACAATCCCACAAGGCCTGCTACCATTGGAGTAGCCATGGATGTGCCATCCAATTCTTTGTATTGCTGATTAGGATACGTTGACATGATCTTAACCCCCGGAGCTGCGATGCCAAATTGTACATCATTGACCGCATTAGAAAAAGCAGCTTTTTTTTGATCCGGGCCAATGGCTGAAACTGTAATGATCCCTCTTGCATTAGCAGGTGCATAATCTTTGGCATTCTCACTACTGTTTCCTGCAGCTGCGATTACAATAGCTCCCTTTGCATTGCAGTAGGCAACCGCCTCTTCATAGGCTTTTTGCTTATTGTCTGAGGAAATTCCTCCTAATGACATGCTGATCACATCAGCACCCATGTCCGCAGCTTTTATCATCCCCTGTATCGTAGCGATCTGGCTTCCGAAACCCAGAGCATTCATGACTTTTACACTTGTCACCTCGGTATACGAAGCATCCGGTACAAGCGAAGCTATTCCAATTCCATTATTAGAAATCGCCCCTGCGATTCCGGCACAGTGTGTTCCATGACCCAGTGGATCGGTATCATTGATTGCGCCTGCGGATATAAACTGGTCTCTGAGATCTGCATGTGCACCGTCAACTCCGGAATCAATGATGGCAATTAAAGTTTTTTTCTTCGGAGACGGATGGGATGAAGATATCAGAGAATGCAATTGATCTCCCTGAATCATGTCCCATCCCCATTGTTGTGCGACCATGGGATCATTAACATATTTCGCATTTACTTTTGGTGCATTCGTTTCGACTTCATTAACTTCCAATGAAATGGTTTCATTGTATTCAA
>JBDSPM010000092.1:0-5444 GCA_039930325.1 Saprospiraceae bacterium | reverse complement strand
TGATAAATGTACTCTTCAGTTTTCTTAGATTCGATGGTCCGGATCAGGATTTTCAACGTAACCAATCAATTTTTTCGCTGCTAATTACGTTGATTTTTCGCAATTCATATTCTTTTAAACAATTCTGCCTTTTCGCAAAGGATAATACAGGTAATCTGCACTAAATTTCCACAATGATATATCAGCATATTGTAAAACCCTCCCTGCTCCTGGACCCACACCGTTGTAGAGTCAACATTCATAAGATGGTTGAGAAAGCTGCTATGAAAGGATTTACTTTGAGACCGCATTTCAAGACCCATCAATCACATATTGTGGGTTCCTGGTTCAGGGATGAGGGAATTGATAAGATTACAGTATCCTCAGTCGGCATGGCTGTTTTTTTTGAGGTCAATGGATGGGATGATATCACTATTGCATTCCCGGTCAATGTCAGGCAAATAGGATCGATTAAAGACCTTTCCGGAAAAGTAAAGTTGGGTTTAGTGGTAGTGGATCCTGATTCAATAGATGTTTTGGGTAAAGCATTGACGGACGAAATATCTATCTGGATTAAGATTGATGTGGGGACGCATCGGACCGGCATTCTGCCTGAGGATATAAACCTGATCGATGAAATGGTCAGCCGCATAAAGCCTTATCCACATCTTTCGTTTGCAGGTCTGCTGGGCCATGCTGGCCATAGCTACCAAAGCAAGACAGAAACGCAGGTGGTACGGACCCATCAGAATGCCGTGGATATGATGAAGAAACTCAGGATCAGATATATTGCTTCACATCCTGATCTGAAAATCTCTCTTGGAGATACACCGGCTGCATCACTGGTGTCCGATTTTGGCCCGATCGATGAATTCCGCCCTGGAAATTTTGTATTCTATGATCTTCAGCAGGAAGAGATCGGTTCCTGTCAACTTGATGAAATCGCGGTAGCCATGGCGTGTCCAGTAGTGGCTGTTCATCCGGACAGATTGCAATGGATCATTTATGGTGGAGGCATTCATTTTTCGAAGGACTTCCTTACACTGCATGATGGTGGAAAGTGTTATGGCAAATGGGTTAGTACCAATGAAAAAAGCTGGAGCACAAAAGAAACTGTAAGTGGCCCTTTCATCACATCCTTATCTCAGGAACACGGTGTGGTACAATGCACGGAGCGTACATTCCAATATTGCAAACCAGGCGATTTGTCACTTTGGTTACCTGTGCATAGCTGCATGACTGCAGACGCGATGGGTGAATACATATCTACCGATGGTGGCAAGATAGATCACTTCAGGGAACGACTGTGGAGCTAAAACAGGATTTTGGCAGACAATTTTAAAGTCCCCATTTAGAGGAGCACAGGTTAAATAATTTCAAAGCTTACTTTCAGATTCACACGGTAAGATGTGACCTTGCCATTGGTGATGACAACGCTTTGATTCTGTACATAGGCGGATTTAAGCCCTTTCAATGTTTTAGATGCTTTGGCAACACCTTTAGCAGTGGCATCTTCCCAGCTTTTGGAAGAATCGGACATAAGTTCAATTACTTTTAAAACGGCCATGATATGAGATTTACGATTTACAATTTACGATTTACGATGGTTGCTGAGCTGTAGCACTAGGATGAGAGGAGCTGGTCGAAGCATGCGATTTCCGAAAATGTTGTTAAAGTTAAAGTTAAAATCCAAAATCTAAAATCTAAAATTGGTTTATTCTTTTATTTCCTGAAGGGCATCCCGGGCTTGGTCGTATTTGTCATCGAGCCTGAGCGCCTGTTCGTAATCTGCTTTTGCCAATTCTTTTTCACCACGAAGCTGGTGAATCTTGCCTTTATAAAACCAGGTGGCAGCATTGGTAGGATCGATTTTTTGAAGAATGTCCAGCTCCTTCGTTGCAGCCTCAAGACTGTCATGATACATCAGCAATATGGCTGAATTGAGATAGGCTTCTGCATATTGAGGATCCATCGTATGTATATGCCTGTATATTTCTAAAGCTTCGGGTATCCGGTTGTTATTTTGAAGAAAATACGCCTTTGCATGCCATGCAGCCACATTCTTAGGAGCTACGCGAATAGCATTATCAAAGTATTGGATGGCTAATGGATTGTGTGTGCGATCCATCAGGTCACCAAGTATGACCCAGGCATCTGCATTATCGGGATCCCTTTCAACCGCAGATTGGAATGCACCAATGGCCTGCTCTGTTTTTCCCTGGTCCCGATATACCATGCCCAGCATAAACAAAGCTTCAGGATCACCCGGGTGAATTTTCATGATGTCTGCCAGCGTATTCATGGCGGCACCGTATTGCTTCAGGATCAATTGAAATTCTGTAAGCTTAAGCTTTGTAGGTATACTGTCCGGGTACAATTTAGCGGCTCTCTCCATAGTCTGCAGCGCAATAGAAGACTGCAGGTGGTCCATATAAACATCCGCTAGCAGATGATGTGCTTTAAGATTGACCGAATCAATTCTCATCACCCTGACCAAATCCGTGATAGCCTGATCATAAGCCTGGTTGTCATAATAGATTTGGGCCCTGTGCAGATATAAATTCAGGTTTTGAGGATCTGATTTTATGGAATCTGTCACCAGGTCGATTTCAGGATTACCGGTCATGCCCTCCTCTACGATATTTTTAGGATCGGATTTACAGCCTAGGGTTACCAGGACAGGTAATAAAATCAAACAGGTTATCTTATGCACGGTAAAAAAACGGGCAAAGGGCAGTTGCATTATTGCTTTTGGAAGAATTTCATCCCAAAATTAGCAATATCGTCCATTACACTGCCATCTCCATCTTTGTCAAGAAATCTGTGTAACAGATCTGTTTCCTGGCTTTGATTGGCCGGAGAGTTTACAGTACGGGAGAGTATATCACCGATGGAACCGCCATTACTGCCATTCTGATGACGGGCTTTGCCGAGAGCAGCCAGCACCATAGGAGCCAATGAAATCATCAGCTTCAAGATCTGTGATTTGTCAAGCCCTGTTGCACGACCAAGCATGTCCGTTACCTTAGATTGCTTATTTCCGAATATATGAGCTAATATGCCTGTTCCATTCAATGTGCTAGGGTTATCAGTTTGCTTATTACCCAGTAAAAAACCAGGTAGATCATTCAGGATGCTGCCATCATGATCACGGTCTAGAGCAGCGGTAAGTGCATCTGAGCCTTCAGGTGTGGCAGCGTTTTTTGACAATTGCGCTATCAGTGTAGAGATAATACCGGATGCTGCGGTAGAAGTCTGTTCCTCAGATTCTGCTCCAATATTTTGTGAAAGTTTCCCGATAAGGTTTCCGTCGAGGTGGCCGTTTAGCAATTCAATGAGATTCATAATAAGATTTTTGAAGGTTAAAATGGAAATGCAGAATAAATGGAGATGACTGATGCGTTAACTTACGCAAGAGGACTGTCTAGTAACAAGGGTTAGTGAAGTAAGTTGTGCAGCTCTGGCGGGAACCAAAGATTGAATAAGCCGAAAAATTACAAATTGGCGTGAAATTTGATATTACAATAAAATATAATATGTTCGATCAACATCACAATTTGGCCTAATGATTCAAAAATGGATATTGGCCGGAGGACTTCTGTTCATCTTCCGGTTGGGTTTTTGCCAGGACTATATGGGTTACATTGACCTCTACAAGGATATTGCTGTAACCGAAATGGAAAGGACAGGTATACCGGCCAGTATCAAATTAGCCCAGGGAATCCTCGAATCAAACTGCGGCAAAAGTGACCTGGCATGCAAAGCCAGTAATCATTTCGGAATTAAATGCGGCAGTGGATGGTGTGGGAAATGTTTTAAAAAAGAAGACGATGATTTCGAAGATGGAAAGCTTATTAAATCCTGCTTCAGGGAATTTCCATCTGCTAATGATTCGTATATAGCGCATTCTGATTTTCTTACCGATCCGGCAAAGTCAAATCGCTATGGATTTTTATTCGACCTGAAATCCACCGACTATAAATCATGGGCCAGGGGACTTGCAAAAGCCGGGTATGCAACCGATCCGCATTATGCCGAACGGCTCATCGATATCATTGAAAAATATAATTTGAATGACCTTGATATGGACATCAATGGTCATCAGGCTATAACATCATCTGGCACACCAAAATCATACCACGCAGTCAGGTATTTTAATGACATTAAGTATATCATCGCAGGGCAACATGATACACCTCTTTCGCTGGCTACCGAACTGGATGTCAGAGCCAGGCAAATCAATTCGTACAATGACGACATCAAAGACGAACAACAATGGCTTGTACCGGGTAGCCGTGTATACCTCCAACCCAAAAGAAATAAGTTCAACGGCCACCAACAGTATCATATGTTGAAAGGAGATGAGGACCTTGTGGCAGTGTCACAGAAATATGGAATAAAACTAAGTGCATTGCAAAAACGAAATGGACTTGCTGACGGAGCAATACCATCGCCTAACCAAAGGTTGGCACTAAAAGGAAAATTGAAATCAGAACTTAGAATTGCTGACCCTTACGCCGCACCTGTAATGAAGAAAAACGATGACACAAATGCTAGTGCAAATAAAAATGCCAATGTTGAAATACCGCCTTCAACCCATGTTGCTCCTTTGCGCAATACTAAAATAGAAACGATCGTAACAACACCTCAAAAACCTGTTGTCCTTTTTACGGAACACACCGTTTCTAAAGGAGAGACGCTGTATGGCATAGGGCATTTATATGGCATGTCTGTCGTGGAACTAAAAAAAATGAATAACTTATCCGTCGATACATTGTCTGTTGGCCAAAAACTTGTAGTGAAATGAGGACTAAAATGAAAGGTATCCTGTGGGGAATTGTTCTCGGGATTGCAATCATCACTACTTCTACAGCGCAGGGAAGTGTTTTTGGTATTACAGGAGGACCTACATTGAGCAATCAGAAAGTGAATGGATTTCAGAGAGAACCGTTTCTTCGTTATCATGCACAGGTTTTCATTGAATCTTCGAGTGAAGTGAGTCCTAATTCACTGTATGCCACATTAGGTTACCATATCAAGGGAAGCGCAGTCAATGTGCAGCGATATTATGATACAGACAATATGGAGCATCCGGGTAGTTCCTACTCCATGGAATTTCATAACCTGTCTTTGGGAATTGGTGTAAAGCAAAGGCGAGAATTTGGCCAAAAATATTTCTCGTATGGCTTCGGGGTCCGCGGAGATTATAATGTCAAAGGAAAATTCGGCTATTTATTTTCAGGCCTTGAAGGTGCTCAAAATAAGATAACCTATGGCGTCGATGTGACGGGTGGCATTGAGCTTCCGTTAAGCGAGCTGGTCAGTGTAATCATAGAATTGGGTGTATCACCGGATTTGTCACAGCAGATGTATATTCCTCCACAAGACACAGGATACAATTATGAAGATGGATCCCCGGTCATCTTACCTGAGACCAAGCTAACGAATGTGGTGTTTGAGGCGAG
>JBDSPM010000091.1:0-7495 GCA_039930325.1 Saprospiraceae bacterium | reverse complement strand
GATGATTTATTACTTCACAAATTTGTATGCCTGTGTGGTATTCCCATCGGTTATCATAAGGAGATAAAAGCCCGGATATAACAATGTGGTTTCTACCTGGACCTCGTTCTTACCCCCAGTCAAATTGAATGGTTGAGTTGAAATAATTTTTCCGGACAAGTCAACTATATTCATCGTTAAAGTGGACATTTTATTCACTTCAATGCTGATGTTAAGCTGATCAGTGACAGGAACAGGGCTTAATATAACTTCCCCATTGATCGCTTCTATTCGTTCGATACCTGTTTCAATCGAGCACAAAAATTCTTTTACTACCTGTCCCCGCAATTCTCCACCAGGATGCAAAGCTGTGTGAACATTGGCATACACATTTCCTGCAAGGATCGGATTAATGATGGATGTGTCTGCCGGCACACCATTTCCAAACACTCCACCATTCACGAAAAAGGAAGTTAATGGAAATATGACTCCTCCATTTACACCTATGGGTGCCTGGTGCAAATGCGCGCCTGTAAGAGGACCTGTTAATTCCGTAGTGACTATGGCGAGGTTCACATTACTGTGAAGACGATCGATGGACACTAATCCCGATCCTTGTGCAATAGGCGCATTGACTGGATTGACCTCCTGATTCGTGCACATGTCAAATCCATACCCATCACGTGCCAACCTGAATAACTGGCCTCTCAACTCTCCACCTGGATATGCTGCGGTGTGCGCGTTGATATAAATTTCACCCTTGAGCAATGAACTGATGATATCCCCTGTGACAGGTCCCGAGAAGTCCAGTCCATTATTAAGTATGCTTCCCGAAAAATTCATTACCACCGGACCGTTAGCTTCAAGTGCTGCACGGTGAAAATGAGATGCACCTATCTGTCCTGAAACAAAATCCGTGGTCATCCATACTTTGACATTTGATAGATCTGGAGAAACGGTTGCAACTGCCAGTCCACTTGCATTCGTGTTAGCAAATGGATTTTCCTGCAATCCTGACATCCATCCGTCGAAAGTCAATCCATTTTGATAATTGAGTTGTCCACGGATCTCCCCTCCCGGATTGTCAGTTGTATGTACATTGATATAAGCTTGTCCGCTGGCTAATGCAAAGAGATCCAGTGCCGTGAGATCTACTGAGCCCCTGATTCGATTGCCATCTATAAGATCACCAAGATCAATGATAACAGGTCCGTCGACACCGACTGCGCCTGAATGAAGATGTGCTCCTGTGATCGTGCTGGAAAGTCCGGTGAGCTGCACATTTACATCAAGTGTGGTTTGGCCTATGGTATAATGGAATGCACCTAACCCTTTTGCATCTGTTGTGACGGCTGGATTCTCCTGGCTTCCTTCGAGATTTGCAACGAACGTAACATCCTGTTCTGAAAATATCTGTCCCCGTATTTCTCCTCCCGGATGTGACGCTGTATGTACATTAATATAGTAGCTACCATCGACAAATTTTGCAAATTGTGCCGAAGTGATTCCTGTAATCTCGGTTTGGATTCGATTTCCTAAAAATGTAAGTGGAAAAATAACTGGCCCGTTCACGCCTGAAATGCCGTCATGAATGTGAGCTCCGGTGATAGGTCCGGTCAATAATCCATTGACCGTTACATTTACGTAAGCAGTCGTTCGGTCTTCATCGAAATAAATAGTTGCCAGTCCAACAGCATCTGTAGTCACTGCAGGATTTTCATCATCACCGCTCATGGATGCTGAGAACATCAGGTCATCTTTAAATTTTGGATCAAATGGAAGTTCTGTAAAGAGTGAACCTGTCCTCACCAGGTTGCCACGAATTTCACCACCGGGAAATGCACTTGAATGGATATTGGCATACACTTCATTTTCTTCAAAATAAGAAACTGCAGTTGAATCAAATGGCTGCGCACTCAACTGATCCCAGTATCCATCTGCAAAACCAAAAATATTGAAGAAGGGTGTCAGTGTAAAAATAACAGGACCTTCAACACCAGGTTCTTCGTAATGAAAATGAGATGAGGAGAAGGTTCCCAGCAATCCACTGTATACAATACTGAAATGAACATTCGTCTGATCTCGGTCGATTGAAGCCATTCCTACTCCAGTGGCCGTATTGTTATTAGGAGGAACTTCCTGACCACCGTTCAGATCAAATGAATATGGCTCTCTTGCAAATTTATACACCTGGCCTCTTACTTCTCCTCCCGGATGATCCGTAGTGTGAATATTCATGTAAAGCCCTCCTTCAAGCATTTCATTTACAAGGTCAATGGTCACAGGTTGAGAACCTGCAATGATATTTCCGCTGATATCACCTGACATATTGATGACGACGCCTCCATTAGTACCTTCATACGCTGAATGGAAATGAGCGGAAGTAACAGGACCCGATAAGCTATCGAAGACCACGAAATATTCTACCTCTGATAAATCAGGACGTATCGTTGCGATAGCCAGGGCTTTCCCTTTTGTATTTACAGTTGGATTTTCACGAGATCCATCGAGGGCAACATCAAAGGTGAGTCCCTCCTGCAGGAGAAGTTGGCCACGAATTTCTCCACCGGGATTGTTGACGGTATGAACATTCACATACAGATCCCCCGCAGATAAAGCATCAAGGAAGCCTGTTGCATCCCATGTACCCGTCAGGACATTTCCATTTATGAAAGATGTCAGTGGAAAAATAACTCCTCCATTGGATCCAATCGCTGCCTGGTGAATGTGGGCTCCGGTAACGGTACTGGTCAATCCCTCAAAAATCATTTTAAAATTAACCACGTTGTTGTCAGCCGAAAAATCAGCGATGAAAATCCCCCTTGCATTTGAAGTTACTTGTGGAACTTCTGAATTACCATTCAACAATGCTACATAACGCAGATCGGTTTCGAGGCCTATCTGACCTCTGATCTCCCCGCCTTGATTAGAGTCGGTATGAGCGTTGATATAATAACCTCCCCTGATAAAAGTGGCCATCATATCTTTTGATATGTTAGGTACAGTTCCCTTCACCCGGTTTCCATTTAAGAAGGAAGTAAGATTGATGATCACGGGTCCATTTTCTCCGGGATTACCTTCGTGAATATGGATGCCTATGATCGGGCCGCTGAGATTGCTCAGGGCTACATTAATATATAAGGTCGATTTTTTCTCGTCAAATGTAAAAATCCCGAGTCCCTGTCCATCCGATGTTACAGCGGGTACTTCTGTAGCGCTGTTCATCCTGGCAGTGAATAGTAAGCTTGATGAAAGATGATCAGCATATACCACATTCCAAAAAGCAGAGAAAAGTAAAATCAGGCAAAGTAATGTTCTGTTCATTGTTTGAAGTTTAGTTATAAGTCAATAATTGATTTGTTCACAAAATACGGAAGGTAACTCGACTGGTGCTTATTTAAAAAAGAAAAAGGACGAGATTGACCAATTTAAGGTATTGAGGCATAAAATGGAATTGGATCCCTATTTATAATACTGAGTAAGGAAAAAAACAGTCTCAACGGAACTCATATCAGCGGTTCTGCATGATGGATTCGATTTCATCAGGTTCGATGGGTATCGAGGCCATCAGATTTTCCGGGTCTTTTTTTGTAATAAGGATATCATTCTCAAGCCGGATTCCAATCTTCTCCTGTGGAATATAGATACCAGGCTCACACGTTAATACCATGCCTGCTTTCAATGGAGCAGATCTGTCACTGATATCATGCACATCATATCCCAGGTGATGGCTTACCCCATGCATAAAATATTTTTTCCACAGGGGAGCCTCTTTGGATTGACGTCGGATTTCACTCCTGGTTATTAATTTCAGGCGGAGCAATTCAGCTTCAATCAATTTACCAGCCTCTTTATTAAGCTGGTCTATTTTTATTCCAGGCCGCATCATAGCTGTTACTTCATGCAAAACATTCAAAACGGATGAATATACCTGCCTCTGACGTTTGGAAAAGCGACCTGCCGCCGGAACAGTTCGGGTCATATCAGATGCCATGTATGCATATTCGGCACCAAAATCAAGCAATACCATCGAATCAGGTTTGATGATTTGATCATTGCGGATATAATGGAGTATGCAGGCTGATTTGTCGGAAGCGACAATAGGCTCAAATGCGTGTCGGCATCCATTTTTGACAAAAACATAACTAAGTTCTGCTTCGACTTCATACTCTTTCATGCCTGGCCTGATCGATTTTAGCACGCGCTCAAAAGCGAGACCGGTGATCCCTACGGCATGTTTCATCAAATCGATTTCAAGGGGATGCTTGATCATTGAGATTTGCTGGTAGATTGTATTTGCGGACAGAAAGGATTTAGAAGGAAATTTTTTTGTCACTTCCGCAGCCCTTTTGTTATTTTGAGATACCTCTTCGATTTGAGATCGATCTTGTTTCGGGCCATTGAGATAAACAGGATTGGCCGTAAGAAGAAGTTGGGATATGATTTTGTCCCATTCATCAACGGTCCTGATCTTGGAAATTCCTGAAATCTTTTTGGCCTCTTTGACATCGAGGCGCTCACCATTCCATATGGCGTGTTCCGGATCAGAAGGCAAAATGAATGCTACCTCCTTTAAGGAAGCGGACCGGGCATGAGGATAAAGAACGAGAATGGAACCGGGCTGATTCAATCCTGAAAGTGAAAAGAGTGCCGAATCCTGCCTAAAGGGAAAAGTCTGATCCCCGCTTCGGTGCATGGCTTCATTAGAATAAAATATCGCAATCGAATCCGGCTTCATTTTTTTTGTGAAGGCCTTTCGTCGATCAATGAATAGGCGCGAAGGAATCAAATCATAACGCATCCCTAAAGGTGAAAAAGTATTTTGGAAGAATGAAATACGTGGAAAATCCTTTTACAATGAACAGCCCGGCCATTTTTATCACAGCCTGTCATCAATATGTTTCAGAGTTTCCTCGTCCACAGTTCCAACCCATGACGCAAGTTTGACCCGGGCTGCTTGACGTACGTCCTCGTTGATGTAGGCTGCGATCAATACGAGCCCATAGAACATGACACCCATGTCATCGGTAAATCCGAGTAGCGGGGTCAGATCAGGGATCGCATCAAGAGGTGCAAAGAGATAAACAAATGCACCCATCACAACTCTCTTGGCCCATGGAGGTGTCTCGCTGCGTCTGAATGCATAATACATCAGCAGTGCGACATACATCAATGAGGTGCTCAGGTGCCTGATCTTTTTTTGCAGCGACGAGAGCGTTGAGGATTTCAGTGAGAGATCTTTTTTCATAAGGCCAACCGGGATTTGTGAAGATCAGATGTCAGGTGAAGAAGCAGTAATCTGATGATAAAAAAATTGGATCACTTTTTGCAATTTCTGTTTTATCATGTGTGGTCAAAGTTAGATCGCGCACGCGTGATAAAAAAAAATTCAAATATTTTAAAAAAAATATATACATAATAAATATAATTTGTATTTTTGTCCTGCAAAATGATTGGATCACTCCATATATATCCGCTCAACGTATCTCCACGAAAAATAATTCTATCGCTCACGGCGACCTTGATGACAGCGGGTCAGGTCAGCAGCGATCACTAAATCTGCAAACTTAATCTCAATATTCATATGGCTAAATCAGCAAAGAAGGCAGCACCTAAGAAGGCTGCAAAGAAGGCAGCTCCAAGAAAGGCTGCTAAAAAAGCAGCTCCAAGAAAAGCTGCTAAAAAAGCGGCTCCAAGAAAAGCTGCTAAAAAAGCAGCTCCAAGAAAAGCTGCTAAGAAAGCGCCTGCTAAGAAGGCTACTGTTAAAGCTAAGTCGATGCCAGCTGCTAAAGCTGCTCCATCTAAAAAAGCTCCAAAGAAAGCCGCTAAGAAGAAAGCAGCTCCAAAGAAAGCCGCTAAGAAATCTTCTAAGAAGTAAGCAAGCGCAACCTACTAATGCCATTTTAGGCAACGGGAACCCTGTAAGAAAATTTCTTTTTTTACACCCGAACGTACATCAAGAGAGAATTAAGAGCGTTGACGACAGTCGACGCTCTTTCTTTTTTACCTACTCTGTAATAGATCTTTTTTCAAGCAGGCGCTAAGCCTCATACAGTTTTTGGGTTCCTATCAATAGCACCCATATTCAGGCCTGATCAAAGTTTTGCTCTTCATTGAACACTTCAGCGACGTGACCAGGCAATTGGACCCGCATACCTTTTTGCTGCCGCGGAAATGATTCATCATATTTGTATTCTCCCTCCGGATTAGTTTGTGGAAAGGATAACATCAGGCTTTCTCTTTTTTATTTCTCCAGATTGGAGGTGCTATTTAATCATTGTATGTCCATAGTTGATCATAAAATAAAGATCCAGTTTGAACGGATGGATCAGAAAAAAAGAGCTTTGATGGCCGAGATCCGCAAACTTTCACCTGATGACTATGTACGACATCCGGATCAGCTTACCTGGTCTGCAGGCCAGATAGCCAATCATCTTTATCTCAGCGAACGGCTTTCCCTGGTTTACCTGAAAAAAAAATTATCCTATCCCGACACGCTGATTCCTTATCACATCAAATCAAGGTGGTCTCTGTTCATGGTCAATTTCATTTTGTGGTCACCCTTTAAAGTAAGAGCACCTGCGAGCATCGATATGTGGGCCGAGAAAGAAGTGCTCATTCCCGACGAGCTTGATGCGAGATGGAATTCAGTTCGAACCGAACTGTCAGCTTTGATCGCAGAGCATGAAAACAAATTTGGAAATCACCTGGTCTTTAATCATCCTTTCGCAGGGCGTATGACGATGAGACAAATGTTGATATTCTTTAATCATCATTTGGCCCATCACTTGCGACAGATCAATCGTGTCCTAAAACAAATTGATCCATGATGGATGCCGGATGAAGGGATACGGGATTCCGGAGTCATGATGGGCCAACAATGAATAAATCGTGCATGTTTGCTGGTGCAATTGTGGCACAATATCTAAACTACATGCGGCCCTGCAATTGTGCCACAATAACCTCAAAAATCGTAAATCGTATGGTTCGACTTGCTTAACTTAACCTTGTGCTTCAGCTCACCAACCATCGTAAATCTTATATTAGTCCTTCATTCTAAACCAAATCCAACTATGACTTCCTCCATTCGCTTTAAGCTGTCCCTGATGATGTTTCTCGAATTTTTCATCTGGGGAGCATGGTTTGTTACGATGGGTACTTATCTGTCTCAAGCCCTTTCTTCTGAAGGCTTTCAGATTGCTGCCGCATATTCTACCCAATCACTTGGAGCGATCATAGCACCATTCATTATCGGCCTTATAGCAGATCGTTATTTTGCGGCACAGCGCATACTTGGATTTCTACATATCGTGGGCGCTATCCTGTTATTTATGGTGGCAAGGGCAGACAGCTTCACCGCCTTCTATCCATTTATTCTTGCATATATGATTCTCTATATGCCCACACTTGCACTGGTCAATTCGGTTTCATTCAGACAGATGACAGAACCTTCAAAACAATTTGCAAGTATACGTGTATGGGGCACCATCGGATGGATCGTTGCGGGCCTCATCAT
>JBDSPM010000090.1:0-3337 GCA_039930325.1 Saprospiraceae bacterium | reverse complement strand
ATGAATCAGGAAATGCCTTGGTAGATGCTGTCGGCAGGGATGTTAATATCTTCGATGACTGGCAGTTCAGCATGATGGGTCTTTCTGCTCATGACCCGTTCTGGAGGGCCACTCTGGTTCATGAGGTTAGTCAGTTTCCAACATCGGCTGTGGAAATAGAGACAACTTGCCTCAAATGCCATGCACCTTTAGGAAGCATTCAAAGTCATCTCTCCGGTCATCCATATTCTTACGCATTGATGCTCCAGGATTCACTCGGGCTTGATGGCGTATCCTGCAGTTCCTGTCATCAACAGCCGGCAAAAGACCTTGGAACAGGCAACTCAGGCAATTTTACAATAGACACTAACCGGATTCTGTTCGGGCAGCTTCCTAATCCATTTCAGGGACCTATGCAGCAGTATGTTGGATTCAAACCGGTTTTTTCTGATCATATGTTTACCAGCGGAGTTTGTGCAGGTTGCCACACGCTTATCACAAAAACACTTGACGATGATGGAACGCCTTCAGGTGATTTTTTTGTAGAACAGGCTACATATCATGAATGGCTTAATTCGGTCTATCCGGCACAAGGAAAAGAGTGTCAGACCTGCCATATGCCTTTTATTCAGGATAGTGTCGTGATAGCGACAGATTTTAATACCCTTAAAAAAAGATATCCTTTCGGATTACATCAATTTTTTGGGGCGAATACTGCCATGCTATCGATGATGAAAGGTAATCGCGACTCATTGCATTTTTTAGAAACCTCACCAAATCATAAATGGGATGAATCCATTGAGAATAACAGGTTGAGCATAAGTCGTGCGGCTTTCCTGGTCCTCTCTCCTATTCAGATATTCGATGATACCCTGTACTTCGATGTGCTCCTCAAGAATAAAACAGGCCATAAATTTCCTTCAGGATATCCAAGCCGTTTGGCATGGCTCCAAATTATCCTTACCAATGCAAGTGCGACGGATACAATTTATGCGAATGGAGCATTAGATACTAATGGAAATATCATCGGACGTGACCATCCATATGAACCACATCACCAGGAATGCAAATCACAAGAAGATGTTCAGATTTATGAAATGGTCATGTCGGATCTTCAGGGCCATCTGACTACACAACTGAATGCAGCTTTCAAGCCTTTGAAAGATAATCGTCTTCTTCCGTTGGGATTTAAATTGAATCACGCAGTCTATGATACAGTCGCTATCTGGGGTGATGCATTGAGCGATACAGATTATGGCACTTCAAGTACATTGGGCGCTGACATCGTATCCTATAAAATTCCTTTGAAGGGTAATGAAGGATTGGCTAGTCTGTCAGTTTCATTCCTGTATCATTCTTTGCCGGCAAGATGGATGAATGACCTGTTCAGTGACGATTCGCTTGCCCAGGTAGCGTCATTCAAATCGATGTACAAGGGCTATGAGAGATATTATGAAATAGTGGATACGGTACACATTTTAAACATAGACTTATCCCCTACCGGAACAACTGACATAATTACATACTCTCAGATAGCTCTTTATCCAAATCCCGGAAATGGGAGTGTCGTGCATTTTAAATATCAAAATTATTCAACTGAAGATGCATCCATCAGAGTAGAAATGGTGGATATGAATGCTCGGACAGTAAAATGCAGTGTTACAGGCAATAAAATTGAATTTGATTCTTATTTGCAACCGGGCGTTTATTATATTCTTTTTTACAGAGAGGATCGTCTGATAGCTATTAAAACATATGTAGTCCTCTAATTTTTTTAAAAAGAAAACTGGAGGAAAGGAAATGAGGAAAAAGCTGAAGCAAAGAATAAAGTTCATTCTTACACTTCAGCTTTTTTATTTTTACCACCTCTAGAGCTTCAACACTTTCCTTGTATACATTTTGCCATCCTGGATCATCCGTACGAAGTACATTCCGGATGGATAAGATGAAAAATCAAGTGTTGTCACTCCATTCACCGGATATGCTTTTTTAGAATAAACCTGGCTGCCATCTATGCTGGACACTTCAATCTTCACATCAGCAGCTGATTTAATGACAAGGGAGGTTAATCCTGAAGTTGGATTTGGACTAATTCGTAAAGCCTGTTCGTCATTTATATTTCCTGTCGCAAGGTTTATATCCAGGTATGCAGTCACAGGAGCAAGGTCAGATCCACAATATTTGTCGGAAGTCGAAATCTTCCAGTCGTAGAAGTAATAGTAAAACTGGGATCCATAGGTGGAATTTGTAATTGATACTACTCCATCTATGAGATATGGAAATGTAACCCCATCAGAGGATCTCCACAAATAAGGATTGCTCACACCAAAAAGCAGTGTATTCAAATCTGTATTCGTACCCATGGTGTAATTGCCCACAGGAAGGTTCACATCCATATGAACTACTGTAGTGCCCGGAAGCAGATCCACCTGCTTATCAAAAAAGAATCCACTGCCATTCGTAATCTCAATAATTCTGGCTCCGGCAGAATCAGTGAATACGGTTAACTCCTTTAACAAAATGGGTTCGATTACCTCAAATAGAAGCCCCCCGTTGATAAAGGTTCCATTATACTTTGGTGTTCCTTTTTGTGTGACCGGTCCAAACTGGTAATCCTGACCGGGGATTGGATCCAGATTTTGAGCATAGACAGTTGAGTCATCATCCAAACCACTTAAAACAATAGTGGATCCGGTACCAATGCTATTGATTCCATTCGGATCAGAAAACCATACTATGCTATCCCCTGTAGCTGTCAGCGTAGCTTGTTCACCCAATGAGAATGTATCTCCAACGGTTACGGGTGTTGAGGGCACAAGGAAATTGAGTGTCACAGTATCGGATTGCTGTGCTTTACAATATCCTTGTATTGAAGCAAAATAACTGCCTGAAGTATGCACTGCTATGCTTTGCGTATTCTCGCCGGAAGACCAGGCGTAATTATCACCAAAAGGAAGACTAAGTATGACCTCATCTCCATGGCAAAGTTTAGTATTGCCTTCATAATTGATGACTGGTTTTACTGAATCAGGATTCGCGATCACTTCAATAGGTACGGTTCTGACAAGGCAATTCACATCATCCCTATAGGTAGCATAATATAAACCCGGATCATGAATAGTAATGGAATCAGTGGATTCACCTGTGCTCCATGCCAGGTCAGCTACACCATCCAATGACAGGTTTAGTGAATCATCATCGCACAATGCTTTTAGCGCCGGCCAAATAGTTTCAGATGTCCTGGTGCAGCCTCCTCGATGCAATGTATATTTCTGATCAACCAAAAGGTTATTAAAAGATTCTCTCGTTCCATCGGGCCACCTGATGACCAGGCTGTCATAGTGTGTCAATGCACCCA
>JBDSPM010000089.1:0-5245 GCA_039930325.1 Saprospiraceae bacterium | reverse complement strand
GCGCTAACGTAAAATGATAATAAGCTCTTAGAAAAAGCCCTTCACCAATAATTCGATTCTTCAGTGTTTCATCAGCTGTGATCAAAGGCGTTTTTGCAATTACCGTATTTGCCTGTACGATACCAGAATAATTTAATTTCCAATAATCATTCAACTCGGTTGTAGCCGGTGTATGTTTGAAAATATCTATGTCTATAATGCCGGGCCTCGATCCGTCACCACCTACGACAGCGTCATCAGAAGCTATGGTGCCAAAGACCCAGTAAAAATTATTGTTTGTGTTGTTGATGAGCAGAGGTTGATAAGTTGCATTCACAGCCTGAATCGCATCGTCCGCTGTTTTGAAAAATGCATCTGCATCCAGTCTGCCCAGGGGTTCCTTGTCGAGCAGGTCGGTACAAGATGTACACCAGAAACCTAATGCAAGGAGAAAACTGAGTATGGTCGTGTTATGTTTCATGGTTATTAAAATTTGAGGCTGGTGCCAAATAAGAAAACCCGTGGTGCAGGCACCGTACCCCAGTCAATACCAACTGCAAGATCTGAAGAGACACCAAAGCCTCTAGTATCATTTGTATTGGCCTGGATCTCCGGATCAAGCCCTGAATATTTAGTGATGGTGAATAAATTTTGTGCGGATACATATATCCTCCATGATCCAATCGATTTATTTTTGATCAGGCTTTTCAGATCATATCCGAGCGTCACATTTCGCAATCGCATGTAAGATCCATCTTCAAGAAATCTTGTAGACACGCGCCGATTCCGGTTTCTGTCATCTACAGTAACACGCGGAATATTTGTGTTTGTATTTTCCGGAGTCCATCGATCGAGGATTCCTGCGTAGCTATTAAATCCTCTGAGCTGTGTTTCATATGCAAAATTTCCATAAAGAAAATATACATCATTACCCTGCACGCCCTGAACTAAAAGTGACAGATCAAAATTTTTATAGGTCAAACTTGCATTCACACCATAAGTGAAATCAGGAAAAGGATTTCCGAGATGTGCCCTGTCTTTTTCATTTATGACTTGATCCCCATTGAGATCTGCGAATTTGATGTCACCGGGCCGAGTATCAGCACTTTGAAAAGCGCTTGCATCTATTTCTGCCTGGTTTTGAAAGAGACCTTCCATTTTGTAGAGATAAAACGAACCCAGAGGGAAACCCGGTTCAGTACGAGTGATGGGTCCGTCAGACAATCCAAAGCCACCTAGTAAAGGTTCTGTTCCTGCAAGTGATATGACTTTATTATTTACAGTGGCTATGTTGGCACCGATTTCATAACGTACGGTTCCCCCTGATTGACGATAGTTGACAGCCAGCTCGAAACCTTTATTAACTACTGTTCCTGCATTGACATATGGTGGAGAGAATGCTCCTGCTGACTGAGGTAATGGAACACGTACCAAAATATCTTCTGTGCGCTTGTTGTAATAATCCATTGCCACAGATATACGATCTTCAAGAAAGCTGAGCTCAAGACCGACATCCTTTTGTGTAGTGGTTTCCCATTTTATTTTATCATTTCCGGTTTCAACCACTTTTACACCTGTAGCAATCTGATCTCCGAATGGATATACAAGAACACCTGTTTGAACAAGGGAACTGAAAGGATAAATACCGATTTCCTGGTTACCTAATTGACCCCAGCTTGCTCTAAGTTTTCCGTGAGAGAGAATGGATACATTTTTAAAAAAAGGTTCTTCAGAGAAATTCCAAGCTGCAGATACTGCAGGGAAAATGCCATATTTATTTCCTTTTCCAAAACGGGAAGATCCATCTCTACGTGCTGATGCATTGAAAATATAGCGACTCTTGTAATTATAACCGAATTGCGCGAAATAAGATAACAGGCCCCATTCAGTGGCCAGCCCCGATGCATTAATATCGCCGACTTGTTGTGTGACACTATTGTCGATGAACCAGAAATTTGGATTAGTGCTGTTAAAATTGTTTGCTGATGCACCGAGATAATCTGTTCTGTTGGAAATTGCTTCCATACCTAATAGCAAACTAAGATTATGCTGATTTTCTGTACCAAGAGAAGTAGTATAATCCAGCGTGTTATTCCAGACAAGATTTCTGTCGTTTACATTTCCACGATTAAGAGAGGTCGGGTCGTAAATAGCTGCAGAGAGGCGCTCTTTAAAAATAGTTTCGTTCTGCAGGGTCAGGTCAAGGCCAAGATTTGTCCGGAATTTCAGATTCTTCAGAAAATTGTATTCTGCAAACACACTTCCAAATATCCTGTAGCGCTGTATGTTCCAATGGGTCGCATTAATAAATGCAATCGGATTTGCATTGCCATCACCATACAGCGTCGGGTCACCGAGAAAAGATGAAGTAGGAATGATATTTCCGTTTTTATCTCTTATGGCAAAGACCGGTGCAGCGATCAATGCATACCTGATACCGCTTAGTTCATTGCCAGGGCCTGCACCATCACCTGAGCTGCCGATCACAGCACGATCCGTAAACGAAAGGGATATATTATTTCCCACTTTAAATCTTCCTGTTCCTACATCGCCATTGAAGCGAAGAAGATATTTATCAAATCCCTGTCCTCTGAACACACCATCCTGTGTAGAATATTCTCCAAGAATATAAAAGCTGCTGTTGTCACCACCCCCTGAAGCAGAAAGGGAATATCGCTGCATGGGCGCTACACGAAATACTTCATTCAGCCAGTTGATGTCGGCCAATGTATCGAGGATAGCAGGATCATAGGTAGGAATTTGACGAATAGGATCGCGCAATGCATTCGAATTCGTAATGGCTTCATTGCGAATGGTGAGATATCCTGCCGAGTTAAGCAACTCTGGTAATCGGTTTGCTTCCTGAATTCCGTAGTAAGCATCGAAGTTAAAAACGGGTGCGCCCTTTTTGCCTTTTTTAGTTGTGATGAGGATGACTCCATTTGCAGATCGCGCCCCATAAATGGAAGCAGCTGCACCATCTTTCAATATTTCAATAGACTCGATGTCGGATATCGCGAACATATTAATATTGCCGGTGGTGGGAATTCCATCGATGATGTAGAGAGGGTTATTATTTCCCAACGTGCCTGCCCCCCTGATCCGCACAGCTATATCATCTCCCGGTGCTCCTGTGGCTTGTGTGATTTGGACCCCTGCAACCTGACCTTGAAGCGCCTGATCGAGGCCTGTCAATGGCAGATGCTCGATATTTTTTGCTTTGACTGAAGAGATTGCACTTGAGACGTTACTCTTGATTTCTTTTTTGTAGCCCACAACGATGACATCTTCAAGCACTTTATTGTCTGTTAGCAGTGTTACATCGATTTGTGTCTGGCCGTTGACCAGAACAGTTTGTGGCAAATAACCGGTATAGCTGAATTCAAGGACACCGTCAGAAGCCGCCTGTACGGTGTATTCGCCATTAAAATCTGTTGAAGCTCCCCTGATGGTTCCTTTCACGACTACACTGGCCCCGATGATGGGTTGCTTGTCTTCTCCTGATAGCACAGTTCCGGTGACCGTTATGTCCTGTCCTGAAAGATGAAGTGTCAGGAATGTCAATATCAAAGTCACGGGTAACTTCATCTTATTCAGAATAGTGGTCGTCATGCAATCAAATTTTAAAAAGCTAATCCTCCTATGCAAAGAGGGAACGCATCACCAGATGATACTACATAGGAATGGCAGGTCCAATTTACGAAGAAGCCTACCAGAAAATCTGTACTTTAAGTGAAAAGAATGGTACTTTTATGAATATCCTATTATTCAGAATTTAAACCTGCTTACTATTATGAAGGTATATCAGGAGATCACACCGGTGACCGGCGCTGACATATTTGTGATCCTGGACTCGGTCAACAAAGGTTTCGAGTACCCGATTCACAATCATGCGGAATACGAATTGACACTGGTGATGGGGAGTGCCGGAACACGGATTGTGGGGGATTCTGTAAAGCATTATGCCGAAGAAGATCTTGTCCTTATCGGGCCATACCTGTTTCACAAATGGGACGACGAGGAAAGGAAAGGAAGTGAAAAGAATCCTTGCCGGGTCATTACGGTCCAATTTGACATGCATTTGTTTGACAAGCACTTTTTGGCTAAAAGACCTTTTTCTCTCATCCAGGCATTGCTTGGCACATCCGGCAGGGGCATTAGATACTATGGGAGAACAATGAAGGAAGCGCGGGCGAGAATGGAACGGCTGGCAGGATTGACCGGCCTGGAAAGTGTCACTGAGTTTTTACTGCTTCTTGATCTTTTGTCGAAATCTACAGAATCAGAATTTCTGGCAAATACGGGTTTTAATGTCAATCTGATGCAGGGAAATAGTAAAAGACTGAATGCCGCCTACCAATACATTATCGCGCATTTTCAGGAAAGCACTTTGAAGATGTCAAATGTTGCCGCGGAAGTTAACCTGGGAGATTCAGCGTTCAGTCATTTTTTTAAAAAGGCGACAAACACAAGCTTTTCCGATTATCTGATAGGGATGCGAATAGAATATGCATGCAAGCTGTTGCTTGAATCAGACGAACAGATCAGCCGCATTGCTTTTTTATCAGGATTTAATAACATTGCCAATTTCAATCGAATATTTAAGAAGGCACATCATTATACACCGATCCGCTTTCGGAAAATATACCAGGAGAAAAACAAATTTGACTGGAATAAGCAAATCACTCCGGGTCAGTTTATTCCTCAAGGCGTGAATGGAAAAAACGGGGACAAACCACTTGAATACAGTACACGATATGTAAGATCCTGACGGATTAATCACAAAGACAATACAACTGAAATGCCGGATAAAAGATTTATCCTTTTTATTTGCACGATTCTCATTACCCTTTCTTGTCATCACCATAAGAAAGATCAGAACGGCCTTGTATATTGGTCCTCAAGCAATCCAGAAGAAATAAAATTTGCACTGAAATACATTGACATATGGAATCGTGATCACGCTGGCACTCCTATTGAATTTCAACCAGTACCCGAAGGGCAATCCAGTGAAGAAGTTATTCTTGCCGCAGTGGTGGGAAAAACCACTCCGGACATTTATTCAAATATGTGGCAGGGTGATGTGGAAGATTTTGCCCGTGCCGGCGTATTGGTTGCATTAGATACGCTGGATGGGTTTTTAGATTTTTTATATCAGCGATGCGATTCGTTTGTAGTGCAGGAGATCACCTCCACGAACGGACATATTTACCAGATCCCCTGGAAGGTGAATCCGATCATGATGATGTTCAATCCTGCGATGTTC
>JBDSPM010000088.1:0-3637 GCA_039930325.1 Saprospiraceae bacterium | reverse complement strand
ATCATTGTGCAGATGATATTCAATTTTTAAAAGAACGCCAGGAACAGGAAGAGCAAACAAAACCACAGCAGGAAAGAAGCTCTATGGATCTTATCACAAAACTTCGGTTTGTGGTCGACAATGAATTTCAACGCCTTAAATATGAGGAGGCGATTAAAATATTGCAGGAAAGCACACCAAATAAAAAAGGGAAATTTCAATATCCTCTAGAAGGATGGGGCACCGATCTTCAGTCAGAACATGAAAGGTATCTTGTGGAAAAACATTTTCAAAAACCTGTCATACTCACAAATTATCCAAAAGAGATCAAAGCGTTTTACATGCGAGTGGATGATGATGGAAGGACAGTTTCTGCGATGGATATTTTATTTCCATCCATCGGTGAGATCGTCGGGGGTTCACAACGTGAAGAACGTCTCGATGTCCTGACACAACGCATGGAAGAGATGCATATCCCACTACATGAGATGGATTGGTATCTCGATACACGCCGCTTTGGTACTTGTCCGCATGCAGGTTTTGGTTTGGGTTTTGAAAGGCTTGTACTTTTTGTTACGGGTATGACGAACATCAGGGATGTGATTCCATTTCCGAGGACACCTGGGAATGCAGAATTTTAAATATAGGTTTAAGTGTTTAAGTGTTTAAGTGTTTAAATGTTTAGGTGTTTAAATGTTTAGAGTTGGGCTTTATGTAAGCGAAATAATTAAAATAATGAACTTCTTTAAGCCTTCGTTTGAAACACTCTCCCAAAAAGAATGGCTCGTCACAAATGGTCTGGGTGGGTACGCTTCTTCTTCAATATCCGGGGCAAATACCCGTAGGTATCATGGATTGCTCGTAGCTGCATTACGACCACCTACTGATCGCATAGTTATGGTTTCGAAAGTGGAAGAGACAGTGGTGGATATTAAAGGGAATCACCTTCAGCTTTCATCTAATCAATATTCAGATGTCATTCATCCAGGAGGGTATGAAATTATTTCATCGTTCGATCGGAATCCGTTGCCACTGACTACTTTCCAGGGAGCAGGATGGATGCTCAGTAAGATGGTTTTCATGGTACATCATTCTAATACAACCGTGATAGAATACCAAAATCTTGGAGCAAAGCAATGTAAGCTTGTTATAAATCCATTTTATGTTTACAAGGATTATCACATGCTTTTCCACCAGCAGGATACATTCGATTTTTATCGCGAAGAAGCAGAAAATTTCATATCTATCATTTATCCCCGGTATGGTGCAGCCCCGCTCTTCGTACAGTGCCCTGACAGCGAATTCGCCTCTGACAATGTATGGAACAAAAACATTTTTTATGCCAAAGAAGCTGAACGTGGATTGAATGATCTTGAGCATACCTGCAGTATAGGATCGTATTCGATTGCACTGGAGCCGGGTCAAAAAGCTCATTTATTATTTACGATAGAGAAGGATCAGCTAAATCCATCATGGAATGAACTAAAAGAACAGGAAATAAAAAGAATCAGGCTATTGACAAATGATATTTCTGATGTATCGATATCAGGTCTGTCAAAGCAAGATGCGCAGTTCTATAAAGATCTTATTACGGCAGGCGAGCAATTTATTGTAAAACGCGAATCCAATAATGGACAAAGCATCATCGCGGGGTATCATTGGTTTACAGATTGGGGGCGGGATACGATGATTGCCATGAGGGGATTAGTTATTGCTAGAGGGAAGCAGGAATTGGCTAAAAATATCATCAATACATTCCTGGCATATCTTAAAGATGGCCTGATTCCAAATCGCTTTCCTGACCAGGGTGAGATGCCGGAATACAATACCATTGATGCATCTCTTTGGGTTTTCATAGTTCTATATGAATATCATCAGAAATTTAATGATGTGGATTTTATAGGAGCGTGTCTTCCGAAATTAAATGAAATCCTGTGTGCATACCGTGACGGCACGCATTTCAAAATTCATATGCTTAATGAAGGATTAATTTTTGGAGGAGAAGGATTGTCTCAACTCACATGGATGGATGCTAAGGTGGGAGATTATGTGGTCACTCCACGACATGGATGCCCGGTGGAAATAAATGTTCTTTGGTACAATGCGATTTGCATTTACCATGCATTTCAAAAATTATTTGCTATTCCTGATGTGGGTTGGAATTCCCTTGCATCTAAAGTGAAAGATGCTTTCCGCTTATATTTTCTCAATTCAAAAGGATATCTCAATGATGTAGTCATCCCCGGTGAATATGTCGATGATGCCATACGTCCCAACCAGGTATATGCTTTAAGCCTTCCTTTTACACTATTAAGTGATACGGAAAATCAAAACATTCTAAATTGCATCACGAATAAATTATTAACCCCTTATGGTCTGCGATCATTATCTATGGATCACCCGGATTTTATAGGTCTTTATGGTGGTGATCAATGGCATCGCGACAAAGCTTATCATCAGGGAACAGTATGGACATTTTTGATGGGCGAATATTTATTGGCTTATTTGAAAACCTACAAAAATTCACCTCAGGCGAAACAACATGTTACTAGCTCAATGGACACATTGAAAAATCATTTCTATCATGAGGATTGTATTCGCGGTATCTCCGAAGTTTTTGATGGAGAGAAGCCAAATCCTGGCAGAGGTTGCATCCACCAGGCGTGGTCGGTGGGGATGTTGCTTCTCGTATTAGAGAAGGTAATGGGCCGTCAATCATCGGTCGTGAATCGTGAATCGTTGAGTAGTGAATCGTGAGATTTTTTAAAAATTTGAATCAAGATATTAAATTATATTTTCAAAAAATCTCAAATCTCAAATCTCAAATCTTTTCTCTCACTCCTCTTTTACTTTATAATATTTTGAAGAAATGACTCATGATCCAAGCGTACTTGTCCCAGAATTGTCTGCCACAAGATCAGAAGAGGTTATGAGCCACGAATTTCACGAATTAACACGAATTCTTATTCTTCATTCATTTACTTAGCCTTCGCCTCAGCCTTTGCCTTTTTTCTATTTCCACTTCCAATCTAATTCCGTGATATACTGAATATTGTGATCTGAAGCTATGGCTTTTAGTTCAGAAATTAATTCTCCTGCATGATTTGTTTTTTGTTTTGGAATCACAATCGCGTTTTGATTTTTTTCTTCAATTAATAATAACTCGCCAGTTTCATTGATTTTCACAACTTCAGACCAGGCCATTTTCGTTTTACTATCCCCGACGGAAATTGAAATTCCTTCACCGTCTGAATCGATGGTTGTATGCACACCTATCTCCTGACTGTAATTTGCCTTGATATATTTTGTAAAATGCCTGAGATATTGTCTTTTTTCAAAATAGCCATACAGAAAATATACGGGCAGGCAAAGGAGAAAAAAAATACCTGCATTCACAGGCCCCTGGCTATTGTAGAGAAATAAGCCGGCGATAAAGTAGAGAAATAATATCACGAGCTTATTCATTGCTCTTTTTTTCCGGACCTTTTGTGATTTGGTAGTCACATAGTAGAGATAGTTAAGATAATCTTTCTCATCCGGAACAAATTCGTATGTCATAGCCATTGATTTAGGCATGAATGTAGCAAGATATTTGCACCGGATAGTTTAGGATAGATTATCCTTTTTATGAATTGGCTTCTCCGCCTATTGGTCCGTA
>JBDSPM010000087.1:0-4179 GCA_039930325.1 Saprospiraceae bacterium | reverse complement strand
CGGTTAAGCAGATTGATGATCGTACTTTTTCCCGAACCGGTACTTCCCACAATGGCCAGGGTACGACCGGCAGGAATATTGAACGATACATCTTTCAGCACATCATTCTCACTATCATATGCAAAATGAACATGGTCAAATTCCACCTCTCCACCGGATTTAGGAATGTATGATATAGGCTTTGACGTTTGGGCCATCATCTCATCACTGTCAAGAATATTAAATATCCGTTCGCCGGCCACAAGTCCCATCTGCAGTGTATTAAACTTGTCAGCCAGCCATCGCATGGGCCTGAATAACATATTGATGTACAATGGGAAAGCAATCAACTGGCCCATCGTCACTGATCCGCTGACTACATTGCGCGCTCCCCACCAAACCATGATCCCAAGAGCAAGCGCGGCAATAATTTCAACTACCGGAAAGAAAATCGCGTAATATAATATTGAGTCAAGATTGGCCCGCGTATAATTTTTGTTGATCTCCTTAAACTTTTCCCGTTCCTGGTTTTCAGCATTAAAGATCTGGACGACGTGCATGCCACTGATCCTTTCCTGGAGAAATGCATTGAGCCGGGCAATTTGTGTACGCACTTTTTGATAGGATACTTTTACTTTTTGCTTGAATATCCATGTAGCGACCACGATCAGAGGTATCGTCGACAGGCAAATAAAAGTCAATAAAGGACTGGTGTAAAACATGACAAAAAGCACAACAACAATGCTGAGCAGATCTGCGACAATGGTAATCACACCTTCTGAAAAAACAGTTTTTATCGTTTCTATGTCACTGATGGTACGGGTGGTCAGATTGCCAATAGGTGTCTTGTCAAAGTAAGAGAGCCTGAGATTTATGATCTTATTGAAAACACTCACCCGTAGATCGCGGATCACACTATGTCCCAGCAGATTGGTGATATAGATAAAAGTATACTGAAGCACACCTGTGAGAATAAGTATTCCTGCAAAAAGAAGGCACATTTTGATCAGGCCATCCGGGTGAGGCGAGATGATGTAATCATCCACAATGACGTTCACTAGGTAAGGTTGCGCCGTATTGAGTGGAGCCAATACGATGGCAAATAATGCGCAAAGAACCAAGAGTTGTTTATACGGCACAGCCAGCTTCAGTAGCCGCCCAAGCAACCGCCAGTCCATACTTTTCTTTTCTTTTTTCGGAATCGTCTCGCTCAAGAAATGATGTTTAGATAATTATGATGATTAATTAAATTGATTTCTACCGCAATTTGTTTTCGTGCAAACACACAGGTTTGCCCCTACACAAATTCGATATTCATTTTTCACTATCCACTTTTTTGGCCACGAATTACACGAATTAACACTAATTCATAATTTCTGTCCTTTCCCCTTTCCTATGCGCCGATATTCATCATACATTATTCGTTATTCGTAAATCCAAAATCCAAAATCGTCAGATTTTCCCTTCATCTGCAAAACTATAATAAGCGCCATCACCGATGATAATATGGTCCAGAACTTTAATATCAATATAACTACCCGCCAGCTTTACCTTTTCCGTCAGCCGGATATCTTCTATCGATGGAGAGGGAGTGCCGGAAGGATGATTATGAGACAATATAACGGATGAAGCCTTACGTTCAAGTGCCCTCTGGAAAATAATTTTTGGATCCACCACCATCGCTGACATTCCGCCGATGTGGATTTCTTCTACGGATATCACTTTGGAGCGCCTGTCCAGCAGGATAATCCAGAATTCTTCCCGTGTAAGGTCCCGCATGCCCGAATGTACAAGCTCATAGGCATCCAGGCTGGAAGCAACCATATTTTTTTGAATCGCAGATTCAGTAGCCCGGCGGCGGCCAAGCTCCAAAGCAGCAGCAATAGTGATGGCTTTAGCCTCCCCTATACCTTTGATTTTCATCAACTCATGGATCGAGAGCTTCGCCACGGCAGCAAGCGAATTATTATGCTGTGCCAGGAGCTCTTTGGCCAGATCAAGCGCCGAACGGTTCTTCGTTCCATTCCGCATAAGAATGGCAATCAGTTCAGCTTCTGAGATAGATTTTGAGCCGGCATGAAGAAGCTTCTCCCGGGGTTGGTCAGAGACAGACCATTGTTTAATCGACTGGTGCATACAAATAGTAATAATGCGGATGAACCGCTGTTTTCACTAGTGAAATTAAGGGAATATTATGAAAAACTATTCAAGCCACCTTTTGTTTTATGGCGTTGCCACAAGTAATCAGCATTTTTTGAAAGAAATCATACCATGCAACTACTTCACCCCGGAAATCTTGAAGCTGAAATAAAAAAAGTGTATTCATCATTTGATGAGAAGAAAATAGCAAATCTTCTTTTTGATAAAGATCCCACTTTGTGGAAAGACGATCCGGAACAGGTAAAAGACATACGTCAACGACTGGGATGGCTGACACTTCCTGAACTCTATCTGGATAAGGCAAATGAAATAACCACATTCGCATTGCAGGTAAAAGAGGATGGCTTTACACACATCGTGCTACTGGGAATGGGGGGTAGCAGTCTTAGTTCGGAAGTGGCAAGAGAAACATTCGGTTCTTCACAAGGATTTCCTGTATTATTTGTTTTAGATAACACTGCACCTGAAGCAATATTAGATCTGGAAAATAAAATCAATTTAGAACATACGCTTTTTATTGTAGCCAGCAAATCCGGAGGTACGGAAGAAACCATTAGTTTTTTTAAATATTTCTATGCTCAGCTGCAAAAGACAAATGACAAAAATCCCGGAAATCACTTTGTCGCAATCACAGATGACAATACTTCACTTGTAAAAGTAGCAGCGGAACATAATTTCAGAAAAGTATTTATTAATCCTTCTGATCTCGGTGGCCGCTATTCTGTGCTTTCTGATTTTGGATTAGTTCCTATGGCGCTGATAGGCATTGATATCGTTTCTTTTCTGACGAGCGCAAAGCGGATGCAGGTGAGTTGCAACGATGGACGACCTGCAGAATTCAACCCCGGCATCAGTCTCGGAGTGCTATTAGGTATATGGCAACAACATGGCCGGGATAAAGTCACCTTTATTCTTTCATCATCGATCAGTTCTTTTGGATATTGGGTCGAACAATTGATAGCAGAGAGTACCGGTAAAGAAGGAAAGGGCCTCATACCTGTCGTGGGGGAATCACTGGGCCATCCTGAAGAATATGGACCGGACAGGATATTTGTCAACTTGTGTCTCAATCATGATGACAGTAAAGAAGCTTCCTTAAAAACAAATGCACTTGAAGCAGCAGGTCACCCCGTGATACGAATCACTATGGATGATAAAGTTGATCTCGGCAGTGAATATTACCGGTGGGAAGTAGCTACGGCGATCGCCGGACTGGTGATGAAGATCAATCCATTTGATCAGCCCAATGTTGAAGAAAGCAAGCAGAACACAAAGCTTATCCTGGAAAAATGGAACAAAGAAGGTTCTTTTAAAATATCAGCACGAGAATATATTGTTGATGACTTTCATATCTATGAAGGCCATCGTGAAAACCCTTCTCAAATAAAGTCGGCCAACAACGTTGGCGGTGTTGTAAATCAATTCACCGCCCAGGCGAAGACAAATGATTATATCGCTATGCTGCCTTATTTTATGATGAATGATCATCGTGAGAATGTGTTGCAGGCATGGAGAGAGAAGATGAGGGATGAATTGAAAGTCGCGACGACATTACTCAATGGTCCTCGTTACCTCCATTCCACAGGTCAATTGCATAAAGGAGGTCCGGACACAGGACTGTTTATCATACTTGTTGGTGAGCACGAAGCTGATTTGGCCATTCCAGGTTCTACTTTTGGATTCGCCATATTACACGAAGCCCAGGCGCTGGGAGATTTTCAGTCGCTGGATGACAAAGGTCGCAGGGTCATCTATATTAATCTTGGCGCGGACATTGATGCAGGCTTGTCGAAATTATTTAAAAGCATAAGCATATCAAATACATCGAATTGACAGATAAAATAATCAGAACCCTATTTCTCGATATCGGCGGTGTCTTGCTGACGAACGGGTGGGGCAGAAAGGGGTTCGTCGAAGTGGCCCAATCCCTGGGGATGAATGGAATTCAATACATTGGATTAGATGACATAAAGAGCAAGTTATCCGCATTCAAATTTGGAACTGATGATGGAAAATCATAATCCACGCTAAAAAAACAAG
>JBDSPM010000086.1:0-10031 GCA_039930325.1 Saprospiraceae bacterium | reverse complement strand
AACAATAGCTACCTGGTGGGATTGAAAGCTGCAAAATTATACAGAGAATATGTCGACCTGCAATTAACAGCAGTGAGGGAAAAAGTCCGTAACAAAGTAACCGATGCTTATTTGCCCGCTTTACTAATTTCAGAAAGTGTCAAGGTGCTGGACAAGAATATAGAAAACCAGGAAAAATTATTGGCTGATTCAAAAGCTACCTACAAAGCCGGCTTCATCGAACAGTTGGATGTTGACCGTCTTGAGTATCTCTTTTCAACATTAAAAACACAACGGGATAATCTGGTGCGCCAGCGAGAAACCGTCATGGATTATTTAAAATTTGCACTTGACATTCCGGTCAGTGAAGAGGTTGCGTTGTCCGATGATTTGGATGCACTGCTTCAAAAGTATGCTTCAGTCAATCCGGATGAAGTGTTGGACTACAATAACAGATCAGATTACGTCTCTATCCTGAAGGCAAGAGAGCTCAACCAGGTGCAGGTAGATCTTTACCATAAAGATTGGCTTCCGACAGTTTCTTTTTTTGCATCCTACAACCCAAGCTTCCAGGGTAATGATAAATTATTCTGGATCCCCTCAGCTGTAGCAGGGATCGCAATCAATATGCCCATATATGATGGTGGCCTTTCGAGGGCTGGCCAGGAGCGTGCCATCATAGCAGCTATGGAAGTGGATGAACAGAAAAATATGTTGCTAAAAGCATTCGATCTTGAAATAGAAAATGCAAGGTCTCAATACAAAAACGTCAAAGAAAGAGTGGAAAATCTGGAGCGAAATTTAGCTCTTGCTCAACGCATCTACGATACCACTCAAATAAAATATAAATCAGGTGTGGGTTCGAGCTTCGAGGTGACACAAGCTCTGGCCGGTTTATTCCAGGCCCAGGGTGAATTAATCAATGCCCGATTTGAATTACTGAAAGCAGTAGTCGCGATCAACAAAGCATTAGGCAAAGCCTAAGTCCCATAGGGACGACAAATATTGTTACCATGCAATTCATTGCATGGATCGAAAAGTAAAAAAAGTCCCATAGGGACGGCAGATATGGTTACCATGCAATTCATTGCATGGATAAAAAAATAAAAACTTAAAAATAAAATGAAGACAATGAATTTTATGATGGGAGTGCTTTTGCTGTTGACCGCAATTTCATGCAAGCCAAAAGCAACTTCTGACGATCCTGTAGCACAGCTTGCTAAACTCAAAGAGCAGAAAGCCGCTATTGAAGCTCAGATCAATACTCTTCAGCAGGAGCTCATAGCCAAAGGCGTGATTGAAAAATCACTTCCGAGAGTGGCATTGACAGAAATAAAACCTGAGCCATTCTATCATTATATCGATCTGCAAGGCAAGGTAGATGCAGATGAAACCGTGTCTGCTACATCCAAAATACCGGGAACGATCAAAAAAATATACGTCAAAAACGGTGATGTGGTACGGCAGGGCCAACTTCTTGCCCAGATTGACGATGCTATCCTGCAAAGTAGTATGAATGAATTGAAAGGCCAGCTCCAGGTCGCTGAAGATCTATACAATCGTCAGAAATCCTTATGGGATCAGAATATTGGATCTGAAGTTCAATACATCCAGGCTAAGAACAATAAGGAATCGATTGAACGGTCCATTGCTACTCTTAACCAAAATTGGGCTATGACCAGGATACATGCACCTACTTCCGGAACAGTTGACAATGTCATTCTTAACCAGGGTGAAGCTATTTCACCGGGGGTTCCTTTATGTGTGATTGTCAATCTATCTAAATTGAAGATCAAAGGCGAAGTCACGGAAGCCTATGCTGCCAAAGTTAAAAAGGGTGACCAGGTGAAAGTTTATTTTCCGGACACAGACAAAGAAGTTATGACTACCATCAACTATGTAAGCAAGAGCATAAATCCTGTGAGCAGGACTTTTACAGTCGAAACTGTATTATTGAAAGGAGATTATACAGCTAATCAGATAACGGTCATGAAAATTATCGATTACCAGAATCCGAAAGCAGTCGTTATTCCTGTCAACCTTATTCAATCATCACAAGAAGGAGACTTTGTCCTGATAGCTGAAAAAACAGAAACAAATAATGAGGCTACCATTAAGCGTGTGCCGGTAAAACAGGGACAAAACTATAGCGGATATGTAGAAATCCTAAGTGGTTTGAAGGAAGGTGACCTGGTGGTTTCAACAGGTTTTCAGGACATCAATAACGGAGAGACCGTTTTATTCTAGGTATATCATTTATTGAATAAATAATAAAAAATAAAGTATTCAACCGGCTTCATCACAAGCTCCCATCGCATTATGAAAGAATTTAAACCAACTTCCTGGTCGATCGATAATGGCACAAGCATTTTTATCATCACGCTGCTGATTACCATTGCAGGAATCCTCTCATACGTTGCCATTCCGAAAGAGCAATTTCCGGATGTAACTGTACCGCAAATATTTGTAACTACTATTTATCCGGGGGCTTCACCTTCTGATATGGAGCAGTTGATTACAAAGCCTCTTGAAAAGCAGCTAAAAGGACTGACAGGCGTAAAGAAAATCACCTCCTCTTCTGTGCAGGACTTCTCCAACATCATTGTGGAATTTAATACAAACCTGGATGTTGCAGTGTGTAAGCAAAAGGTGAAAGACGGGGTAGACAAAGCCAAACGTGATTTGCCCACGGACCTTCTGGATGATCCTATCATCACAGAATTTGATATTTCTGAGATCCCGATCATGAATATCAATATCGCCGGGGATTTTGATCTTGATCGGCTGAAAGATTATGCAGATAAGATGCAGGAGAAGGTTGAAGAGCTAAGAGAAATCACGCGTGTTGATGAAATTGGAGCTCTTGATAAGGAAGTGCAAATCAATGTTGACAAATATAAACTTGGAGCGGCCAAACTGACCTTCAGGGATATTGAAAATGCGCTTGCTTATGAAAATGCTACCATATCTGCTGGAAACGTAGACATAGGAGGAATGACGCGTTCCGTTTCTATTCGTGGAGATTTCAAGGATGTAGAGCAGATAAAGAATCTAGTAATAGCATCGCAAAGTGGTGCTTTCTTATATCTTAAAGACATCGCGGAAGTGGTGATGAGCCATGAAAAGCAGGAAAGTTTTAGCCGCCTTAATACCAGGAATGTTATCTCACTGAACGTCATCAAGCGATCAGGAGAAAATCTGATAGAAGCTTCTGATAAAATAAAACTTATCGTGGAAGACATGAAGAAAAATGTCTATCCTAAAAATCTTGAAGTTACGATCACAGGGGATCAGAGCCGGGCAACACGCGTAACCCTGCATGACCTGATCAATACGATTGTGATTGGTTTTATCCTGGTGACCCTGATCCTCATGTTTTTTATGGGACTTACGGATGCATTGTTCGTTGCATTGTCTGTTCCGCTCTCTATGTGTATTGCATTTATGCTATTGCCGTCGATCGGATATACACTCAACATTATAGTATTGTTTGCTTTCTTGCTTGCCTTGGGTATTGTCGTCGATGATGCTATTGTGGTGATTGAAAATACGCACCGTATCTATCATATGGAGCCGAATCTGACGATTGCCCAGGCTGCAAAAAAAGCTACCGGTGAGGTCTTCCTGCCTGTGCTTTCCGGAACAGCAACCACGCTCGCTCCATTCTTTCCGCTTGTTTTTTGGGGAGGGATATTTGGAAAATTCATGCACTATTTGCCGGTGACGGTGATCATTACGTTAACAGCATCATTGGCGGTGGCATATATTATTAATCCACTGTTCGCAGTGTGGTTCATGGGTGATCCGGTCAGGGAAGGCAAGGTGGTGAATCCTGCAAAGAAAAAGAGAAGGCGGATTTTTGGTATCAGCCTAATATTTCTTACAACTCTTGGTTTGTACATGTCCGGAAATGTAGGGATGGGCAATTTCATCATCGTATGCATTCTGTTTGGACTTCTTTATAAATATGTATTATCCAAAGGTGTTAAAAGATTTCAAACGAGAGGATGGCCATATATTCAGAATAAATATGCTGGTTTTCTTACATGGGCATTAAGACACCCTTGGTCTATGTTATTCGGAATGGTTTTTTTATTGATTGCATCTTGTGGAATTACATTAACGCGCCAATCTAATATTGTACTATTTCCAAAAGCGGATCCGAATTTCATTTTTGTTTATATGACGTTGCCGGTAGGAACGGATGTGAATGTGACTGACTCCCTGACGAAAGTGATTGAAGCCAAAGTAATAGAAACCCTGGGGCCAAATAATCCAATTGTGGAATCAGTCATTTCAAATGTAGCTCTTGGCGCATCGGAAGATCAGTTAGACAGATCGGCTACCTCGAATAAAGGAAAGGTTGGTATCGCATTTGTTGAATACAACAAGCGCAACGGAGTTAGCTCAAAAGAGTACATGGACAAGATCCGTAACGCAACGAAAGGTATTATCCCTGGTGCTCAAATTGTAGTTGACCAGGAACAGGGTGGGCCACCTACTCCAAAACCAATTTCCGTTGAAGTCAGAGGAGATGATTTTGACAAGTTAATTGTTACTTCCCGAATGGTGAAAAGATATCTTGATTCGCTTGCCGTTCCCGGCGTGGAAGAATTAAGGAGCGACCTCATACTGAGCAAGCCCGAAATCAGTATTCAAATCGATCGGGATAGGGCGAACCGTGAAGGGATCAGCACATTGCAAATTGGCTCAGAATTCAGAACAGCTATTCTCGGAAGAGAGGCTACTAAATTCAGGGATGGGGAGGATGAGATTCCTGTTGTCATTCGTCTGCAGGAAGATCAGAGAGAGAATATCAATGCGGTTGAAAATCTGGACATCACTTTCCGGGATATGAATTCCGGAAAATTGCGTTCTGTCCCGATTGCAGCGCTAGCGAATGTAAAATATTCAAATACATTTGGAGGCATCAGGAGAAAAGACCAGCAGCGTCTGGTGACCATTTCTTCTAATATCACAGCAGAATATCAGCCGAAACAAACCCAGGTAGTCAATGCAGTGAAAACAGCTATTGCGCAATTACCACCGCAGGAAGGAGTCACTGTCGGCTTTGAAGGCGAAGATGCAGAAATGACGGATGCTATCAATTTCCTTGGGCGATCATTAGTGATTTCTATTTTTATTATCATGATTATCCTCGTGGCACAGTTTAATTCCTTTGGGAAGACCTTAATCATCATGACAGAAGTAGTGTTCTCCGTCATTGGTGTATTGCTCGGACTGGCTATTTTCCATATGGATTTTGTGATCATTATGATGGGTGTTGGAATTGTGGCACTCGCCGGTATTGTGGTGCGAAACGGAATTCTTCTAGTTGAATTTACTGACAAGCTGCGTGGGCAAGGTGAGGATGTGATCCCCGCCATCATTGAAGCCGGACGGATCAGGATGACTCCGGTACTCTTAACCGCCACTGCAGCCATACTAGGCCTGATGCCACTTGCTGTGGGGTTCAATATTGATTTTGCCAGCCTCTTTGCACACGGGGATCCAAAAATTTATTTTGGCGGTGACTCCGTTGCATTCTGGGGCCCGCTTTCCTGGTCCATTATCTTCGGTTTAGGCTTTGCCACATTTATCACACTTATCATTCTTCCAACCATGTACTTAATAGGATGGAAAACAAAACATTGGTGGTCAGATAAAATGTAAATTCATTTCCACTTTAGGGATTAGGGGCAAGCACAGAAAATGTAATTTCATTTCCCCTTCAGGGGTTAGGGACAAGCACAGAAAATGTAATTTCTGTAAAGAGCTCGCACGCTACTTTTAAACCTAAAGTGATTCCTGATTGTTGAATTAGAAGCTAAAATGATTTCTGAAATGAAAAAACTTTTCCTTTATGTATCCTTTCTCTCAGGAACTATGCTCTTAAGTTGCGATGACAAATCAACGTGTATTGAAAAATTAGATCCTAATTGTATTTGCATCCTGATTTACGATCCTGTTTGCGGATGCAATCATAAGACATACGGAAATTCCTGCCAGGCCGAATGCGCCGGAATAACAGAATACACCAAAGGAGAATGCGGCAAATAGTAATACTATTATAATTTCGCGCAAAGACGCAATGGCGCACTGAAACTTCTTCTCGATTTTCCTATATTAATTCGAATAGATGAAGTGAATTTCTGCTATTCCCCCTTGCTGCCCGTCCATCCTTGATCCACAGCTGCCGACTCACGAATTAAAACGAATACTGAATACCGCTTACCGAATTACTGGTATTCTTCGCCAATCTGTCTACATTTGTCCAACAATCAACAAGAAAACGAAATAACTGGATTGTATGCCCTTCTCAGTTGCTATTTCTACATTTAGAACACCTCTTCGCAAGCATTATTGGCTTTGGTTATTCATCGCCGTTTTTCTGGCGGTTTGGATCAATTCTTTCACCGGCACCACGGATGTATCCAATTGGTTTCTTGAAAACACATTAGTCTTTCTGTTTTTAGGATTCCTGCTCTGGGCGCACAGGAGATACCAGTTCAGTGATTTGAGCCTTCTCCTGATTTGCGTTTATTTATGCCTTCATGTATATGGAGCGAAATACACCTATGCTGAGAATCCCTTTGGGTATTGGCTAAAGGATCACTTCCACTGGTCACGCAATCAGTATGATCGCATTGTGCATTTCAGCTTTGGCTTTTTGCTTGCTTATCCTTTACGTGAGCTTTTTCTGAAATGGCTCAAATTTCCGCGATGGGTTTCATGGGTGCTACCGATTGAAATTACTTTGTCGGTCAGCAGTTTGTATGAGCTCATTGAATGGGCGGTGGCCGATCTTTTTTTTCCTTCACAGGGCGATGCGTATTTAGGTTTACAGGGAGATATCTGGGACGCACAAAAAGATGTATTTATGGCTGTCATTGGGGCTATCCTGGCTACAACAATTGTGAGTATGATCAAGCGGGTAGGCGGGATTTATTCAGAAGAAGAATTAGAAGCAATTAAACAACATCATCATAAATCCACACCTTACTAAACCAATTCTAATGAAGCCTTATTATTTTTTATATACCCTTAGCTTTTTACTTTTATTCAGTTCTTGTCAAAAAAGTCCAACCGCAGCAGAGGTTAAAAAAAATACATGCAACCTTGCCGGAAAATATCTCAACTATACTGTTCTACAGGATTGTCCTAATGTATTGCCGGGTGAAGTGCCTAATTATGCATTGGAAATCGAATTCAAGAGCAAAGACACCATTGATTTATACAATGGTTTTGAGCGATTCAGAGCAACTTATTCAAATCCCACCGATAGTTGTGTATACACAATAAAAAAGGCCAACGCATTAGGGGATATGCAATTCAGGCTTCAGGGAGATACGATTATTGAGATGATGGACACCGCCTGGACACATCTGAAAGCTGCTTCGACATTCCGTAGAATTGATGACAGCAAGCCGTGGGGTTTCGTTCATTACCTCAACGAATGCGTGTTGGTGGGTACGTGGACCCTTTTTAAAGAAGGCGCGGGCAAAGACCATAAAGTGATTTTTCTTCGCAATGGACAAGTGGATGGCATGAAGCCCTATTTAAGCTATGAAATCTGTTATGCAGGAGATTGCCTGGAAGAAACCGATCCATATTCCAATACAATAGATTTTTTGGATGACCATAATAATCATACTATGTTTTCTATGACGATCGTGCCTGGCAGACGGACGATTAAATTCTTTTCCATCGGACCCGCCATTAAAGATGAGAAAGGAGGAAGAAAAATAGGACCAATGGCGTTCGAAATCAGGCAATAATTTCAGATATGCTTTTGGCTTCATCTTTATGATATGTTAACCTGTCCTGACATGGAAGGCAGATGCTTACCTTAGAGTTCTTATAATGAAGCATTACACCAAATTCTTTTTTACAGTATTAGCCTTCGCATTCTTTTGGATTCCGAAAGCGTATACCCAATGTCCCCAGTTTCCCACTTCTTCCATTACCGGTGCTTCAGGCACTCTCTGCGAAGGTGCTTCTGTCACACTGTCTGCCACCGCAGCCAATATTCCTTCCGGTAGCTTCATAGAATGGTATATTGGAACGAATTCAACCTACAATCCATATACCGGTCAGGGAATCAACATAGGTGAAGTCCCAATTGAGATGACTTGCAATAATACACCTGCGATACTCTACATCATGGTCAATCCGGATAATATTCAGGCGGGTGGATCAGGAGATAAATGCGATGAATTTCTCGTATTGTGGACAGGTTCAGGTGGGTTTAACACATCTGATATTTTGGTTTCAAACCTTGGCACCGGTACGTCCGTCTGGGATGATTTTGTGATTGGGAATGCAGCAACTTTTAGTTGCGGTACTGCTTTGCCCCCGGGACCAGTCCCTCCAAATGCCATTCTCATTATACAGGCAAATACCACCAATAATATTAATGTTAATATCAGTAATCTTTGCGCTTCAGGTCTTCCCGTTTACATTATTGCTTACAATGGCACACCTAGCTGTGCTGGTGATTATTTTGATAATAATTCGCCCTGCTCATCCTGTCCTGTCCTGTTAAGCATCAGTGGCTCTTGTTCTGCAAGTATTAATGTCAATTATATGCCACCTGCAGCATCCATTGATGGTTGGGGGTGGTCTAATATGGGAAGCGGAGTTTTTGCGAATGTGGTTCCCCCGGTTACCATTCCTGCATATACTCCTGATCAAATTATTGTAGATGATTTTGTATGGACCGTACCAAATGACTTCTGCGAGACAATGGCCGGTGGTAACTGGTATATCACGGGCATTCTTGAGCCTCCTCCTGCGGGCGCTTGTCCAGATATTTTCACACCGCATTTCCTTTTGAATATCAGCTGTCCGGAATTAATCATATCAGGTGGTGGAGATGTTTGTGTCGGCAATTGCCCCGACAATCCAACCGAAATAATGTTTGAGATCGTAGGTGACGATGTTCCATTTACTGCTGATCTTGTAGTTACGGTGTCTGGTTTTCCTTCTTTGCCAATCAATAACCTCCAGATTTCAAACGGACAAAAAATCTTCGTGTGTATGGGAGGTTTTTTTCCATCCTTTGATCCGAATACCGGAATTCTTCAAATCCCTGAATTAGCAGTTGGAATTACAGCCACCGTGCAGGTTATATCACTGACTAGTGCTGCGGGATGTCCTGTGTCCCCTGATCCTAATTTTGTTACACTCAGTTTTATAGCTGCTCCTACAGCCAATGCTGGCGGCGATCTTGAAATTTGTGCGGCAGATGATGCGATATTAAATGGTAGTATAGGAGGTTCTGCGTCACAGGGTACCTGGACTACAAGTGGCGATGGAACTTTTGCTGACCCACAGGATCTGAATACCATGTATTCTTTTGGCCCCGATGATATTATAAATGGAAGTGTTGTGCTGACATTGACATCTATGGATCCAAATGGCTCATGTACCCCGGCAACATCCGATCTAATGATCACTATTGATCCCGCTATCAATATTGATCTTGGCCCCGATCAAACAGTGTGTGATAATGATGTGGTCAACGTGACCGCTATGATGACAGGCGGTACGACTTCAGGAGAATGGCTTTCAAGTGGTGACGGTACTTTTAATAATCCTACGGCATTGAATACATTTTATACTCCAGGGCCAAATGATTTTAATCTGGGATTTGTCACTATATTTTTTGACGTTACAGGGCCGAATACTTGCATTGGAACAAATGATCCGTTAACAGTAAATTTTGTGTATGCTGCTCAGGTCACCACGCCACAAAACCTAGAGATTTGTGAAGATGAAGTTGCAAATATCCAAATCATAGTTACGGGAGCATTCACGAATACAATGTGGTCGGTGATAGGCGATGGTCAGCTAAATGTCATCAGTCAATTCCAGGTCCAGTATGCGCCAGGTCCGGGAGATATAATTATGGGCTCTGCGATTATTTCTGTTACAGTGGGAAGTCCATTCAGCGAGTGCGGTGTGACAACCTATAATATATCAGTCATGATCGTTTTGTGCAATTGTCCTCCATTCGAAACCACACCTCCTCCCTCTCCACTATGCGCGAT
>JBDSPM010000085.1:0-6451 GCA_039930325.1 Saprospiraceae bacterium | reverse complement strand
ATAGTTGATAAAGTAAAAAAAGATTACATGCATTAGTGCCATGTAATGATGATGTTACTGGGATTGGAACCTGGAGATAGAAAAATCCGGCTGACTTTGATTCGGGAGGGTGCTAAATCAATGGATGCTGATATTGTTTGTATGTGGGAAATAGCTACCCCTTAATTGGTAAGATACAGAAGGATTAAGGATCAATCTATTACGGAAAATTTTCGTTAAAATCTTCCACTCGCAATACTAAGAAATAGTTAGAAAGGTATTAAAAAATTATTAGAATCAGGCTTTAAGCCAAAATTTTGCTTGTTCACCGTAAAAAACTTGTAAAAGCAAAAATGATGAGATAAATTGTCTTCACATTTACAATCATTGGCTCAATGTCAGGGTTGCCTGGTGGATTATCAATATCTTCGAATTCCCATTCCATATTAAATAGCTATAGAATTTTTCTGAATCATGAAGATTACGACTTTATTCAATTTACTAATTATTGTCTTAGCTGCATTCAGCCTTAAAGCCCAGAATACCCATCCGCATGATATAACGCCTGCAGAAGTAAAAGGGATGCCTGAGTACCTAAAAGTACGGGAACAAACTACCGGTAGAAGTATACCTTTCTCTCCGCCTGCAAAAGTGAGGACGATGGCCGAATGGGAGCAAATCCAGGCCGTCACCATTTCCTGGACAGGTCAGGCTACCATTCTCAAAGAAATCGTGCGGAATGCAGTGAAGGAATGCAAAGTCCTTATTATAACTACGGACTCCAATTCTGTTTCCAGCCAGTTGATCAATGCAGGGATTTCCCTTGATTCCGTCAGATTTATTCTTACTCCATTCAACACGATATGGGTGGCTGATTATGGAGGCTGGACGGTATATGGCAATGATGTAGATTCTTTATGGCAAATTGACTGGATCTATAACCGGCCACGACCACAAGATGATGCTACTCCAGTTGCTGTAGCAGGTTATCTGCACATTCCACTCTATGAAGCTACCGTGGATCCCGATGATTTTGTGCACACCGGAGGAAACCACTTTACAGATGGTTTGCGAAATGCCTTTTCATCCATGCTTGTGCTTGAAGAAAACAGTGACAAGACTGAAGATGAAATAGATACTATTGCTAAAAAATATCTTGGTGTCGAGCACTATATTAAATTTCCCACCCTGCCTTATGATGGGATACACCATCTTGATATGCATATGCGGATCATTGATGAAGAGACCATCATCGTAGGTGAATATCCTGAAGGCGTTGCAGACGGGCCGCAGATAAATGCCAATCTTGAATACCTGAACAATGAGGTAAAGACTTCATTCGGTCATGACTACAGGATCATCAGGATCCCGATGCCACCAGATGCGAATAATCGGTATCCGGATCATGGAGGTAACTACAGGACGTATACAAATGCAGTATTTCTGAATAAAACACTTCTCGTACCTACATATGAAGCAAAATATGATACTACTGCATTGAGAATATACAGGGAAAATCTGCCCGGGTACAATGTAGTAGGCATTAATTGCAACTCGATCATTGGATCCTTAGGCGCTTTACATTGTATTACTAAACTGGTAGGCGTGAATGATCCTTTGTTGATATCACATGCCCGCCTTCGTGATTCAGAAGATGCTTCACTTGAATATCCGGTCACAGCTTATATAAGGCATAGTAGCGGAATTGCCGGTGCAGATCTTTTTTACCGGGTTGCAGGGGATTCTATTTATGCTAAAGTGATCATGACTCTTGCGGACACTTTAAATAATATATGGTCAGCAATCATACCACAACAAGCAGGCGGATCCGAAGTACAATACTACATTGATGCCAGATCGAATAGTGGAAAAGAACAAGTACGGCCCATCGTAGCACCTGAAGGTTACTTTAATTTCAGAATTAAAGAAGAAGTTATCAATCAGCCCCCTACTGCAACTATTTCATATCCCGCAGATCAATCATCATATTCTATTGACCTAAGTCACCTATCGATCCAGGCGAATGCAAATGATGCTGATGGCTTAGTCTCAGAAGTAGTAGTTTATATCAACGGGGACTCAATAACTTCCTTACCTGCTGCACCGTATTCGTACGATTGGTTTTTTCCTGCCGAAGGTGATTACCAGATTATAGTAAAGGCCATAGACAATGATGGGGCATCTGTATCAAGTATTCCTGTAAACGTAACCATCGGCATCACCACCAGCATTGGAAATGTGGATAAAAACAATATTCGTTTGTTTCCAAATCCTGTCAGGGACATTCTTTGGATTGAAAGGGATACCAAAAGCATCCAAAGTGTTGTGATCATTAACCTGATGGGTCAAAGTGTATCCATACCTCAAATCAATATCGGAGACAAATCAGGATATGATTTTTCTCGTCAGCCGCCTGGAATTTACTTCGTAAGAGAGATGATGGATGGAAGTGTCTTAAGTACGAAGGTTATCAAACGATGATGCATTCGTAGCCGGCGTTCAGTCAGACACCAGAAATTTTGCACTTAACCGGGCAAATAATTTTTATATATGAAAATAAGAGATATCCATGCACCCGGTATATATGTAGCCAATGAGAACAGATATGATAAGATGGTATACAGGAGATGTGGCAGAAGTGGTATTCAACTACCGGCATTATCTATAGGGCTTTGGCATAATTTCGGACATGTAGATGATATCGAAAATGGGAGAAGGATATTGCGTTCTTGTTTTGATTATGGGATCACGCACTTTGATCTTGCAAATAATTATGGTCCGCCTTACGGTTCCGCTGAGGAGAATTTTGGAAAAATCTTTCGACAGGATTTCACAGGGTACCGGGATGAACTTATTATCTCCACAAAGGCAGGATGGGATATGTGGCCTGGGCCTTATGGAAATCTGGGTTCACGCAAATATTTATTGTCAAGCCTTGATCACAGCCTGAAGCGAATGGGATTGGAGTACATCGATATTTTTTATTCACATCGACGGGATCCTGATACTCCCCTGGAAGAAACCATGGGTGCACTCCATTCGGCAGTGCAGCAAGGGAAAGCATTGTATGTAGGGATTTCGCAATACAACTCTGAAGACACAAAAAAGGCTTCTCAGATTTTGCGGGACCTTGGTACGCCTTGTTTAATACACCAACCCAGATACAATATGCTGGATCGATGGGTCGAAGAAGATGGGTTGTTAAATGTATTAGAAAAAGAAGGCATCGGATGCATCACGTTCTCACCTCTTGAACAGGGCGTTTTAACAGACCGATACCTAAACGGTTTCCCCGAAGATAGTCGTGCTGTGAAAGATGGCAGATATCTTAAAACTTCACAAATCACAGAAAACAGACTGGACAAAATCAGGAAGCTAAATGAAATAGCTATACGCCGTGGACAAAGCATGGCTGAAATGGCAATTGCCTGGTTATTGATCGATCCAAGAGTGACATCCGTTTTAATCGGTGCCAGCAAGCCGGAACAAATTGATGAGAATGTAGCCGCACTGAATAATCTTATTTTTTCTGAAACAGAACAAAAAGAAATACGTGATGTATTGGTGAGTCCTTAAATACCTCAGGCTCCAATTTTATCCTCTATCCTGTTTGGCGAACACCTTTTTGAGCAGGTCAGTTGTCCGCGTACTTATGTCGGTCCTGATTTTAAGTTCTTTCAGTGCCACCATAGCAAAAAGACCATCGAGTGCTTTTCCTGTCACATATTCATCCAGCTTTGGATTTACTTTTTCGACCAGTGGTATTTTATTATACGCATTGATGGCATCCGCCCAATATTGGATCGCATTAAATTTATTAAGTGAAGTGACGATTACAGGATGAAATTGATCGTAGAGCGGAGAATATGTTTTTGTCTGGAGATATTGCGTGGCAGCATTCTGAGAACCCATCAAAATATTCAATGCATCATCAAAGGTCATTTGCCTGATCGCGTCGACAAAAATAGGCGCTGCGGATTTAGCTGCATCTTCTGCTGCATGATTTAGTTTTTCAACAATTACCTTTTCAATATCACTGAATCCGGGAATGATCTTGAGTCTGTTTGTGACGCGTCTCGCCTCTTCAGGAAGAAGAATTTTGTAGGGACTAGTATAGTATCCATCCCGCTGGGACAATAGGTTTGCACCTTCCTTGATACCGAATTCAAGAGCCTGTTTTAGTGCTGAACCGATCTCTTCCGTTGTGGGGTCACTTAGTACTTGTTTTAGTGTATCACATGATGGCAGCATCAAGGCGAAGAATAATGAAAAGAGGATAATCTGAGTACGCATAAAAAAGGCTTTTAATGATTTTGCCTTAGTAGTAACGCAGAATACTCATTTGAGTTTATAGATGATCTGTGCACTGTGCACCGGCCCGCCAAGCTCGGGTTTCATTTTGTGCAGAACTACAACAATATTTTTAACCTTTGGGAATGACTTTTTGATCTCATGGGCTATTCGAAAAGCAACGGTTTCGATCAGTTTACAGGGCTCTTCCATGATATCACTGCAGATCCGGTAAATGACCTCATAATTGATGGTCTGATGCAGGTCATCATCCAGTGCAGCTGTGTCAATAGGAGTTTCTATCGTGACATCCACTAAATAGTTGTTGCCCCTGGTTCGCTCATGAGTATAATATCCATGATGCGAGTAAAAAGACATACCATCCAGTTTTATTTTAGCCATCCCATGGATATTTGTGAGGCCGCAAGATAACATTCATACTATAGCTCCCTGCCCGCAATTGACTTTCACTTTTAAGCTTTTATTTCTTAGCTATCTTTGCTGCCCAATAAAAATCAATCCGATGGAGGTGAAGACAAGCGTTAAGACTGACCAATACCAGGGTCATGATTACTATAATATCGATGAATTACTGAGTGAAGATCATTTGCTGGCACGTGAGGCTGTGCGTGCATGGGTTAAACAAGAAGTTAGTCCGATCATAGAAGATTATTCCAACAGGGCTGCCTGCCCTACGCAATTATTCAAAGGATTGGCTGAAATAGGGGCTTTCGGGCCTAGTTTGCCTGTGGAATATGGTGGAGGAGGCATGGATGAGATCGCGTATGGGGTCATCATGCAGGAATTGGAAAGGGGTGATTCAGGTGTCCGGTCAATGGCTTCAGTCCAGGGATCTTTAGTCATGTTTCCAATATTTAAATACGCATCGGAGACACTCCGCAAAAAATATCTTCCCAAGCTCGGTGCAGGTGAATTGATTGGTTGTTTTGGATTGACTGAGCCTGACCATGGGTCGAATCCCAGTGGAATGGTGAGCCGGATTACGGATGATGGGGATGCCTATATTCTGAATGGAGCTAAAATGTGGATTACGAACAGCCCGGTCTCTGATTTGGCTGTGGTGTGGGCTAAAGATGACGATGATCAGATTCGGGGTATGATCGTGGAAAGTGGCTGGGCCGGTTTCTCAGCTCCTGAAATTCATGGTAAATGGTCCTTACGGGCGGCTATAACGGGTGAGCTTGTTTTCGAAGATGTCAGGGTGCCCAAAACCCATGTTTTTCAGGATGTTAAGGGACTGAAAGGACCGTTAGCCTGTTTGTCAAAAGCCAGGTATGGCATTGCATGGGGAGCGATTGGTGCTGCATTGGATTGCTATGATAGTGCTTTGCGATATTCGAAAGAAAGAGAGCAATTCGGGAGGCCTATCGGAGGATTTCAGTTAACCCAGAAAAAGCTGGCTGAAATGATCACAGAGATTACGAAGGCACAATTGCTGGCCTGGAGGCTGGGAACCCTGGCCAATGTTGGGAAAGCTACGCCGGCCCAAATATCAATGGCAAAGCGAAATAATGTCCAAATGGCCCTTGAAGTGGCCCGGGAAGCCCGACAGATACATGGGGGGATGGGCATCACGAATGAATATCCTATCATGAGACATATGATGAACCTCGAGACGGTGCTGACCTACGAAGGAACGCATGATATCCATCTCCTCATCACCGGGCAGGATATCACCGGGCTAAATGCTTTTTCTTAATAAAAACATAAGCTTGTTGAAAATATGTAGATAGATACACCACTGTGGTCTAATAAAACGTTCAAAGCATTGTCTGTACGCCACATTTGATTAATTTTTCAGCATCAGATGATCAATTCAGACAGGCAAAGAATATTCAGCATGCAGTATAGCCGGTTTATCATTTCATTTTTTCTTTTTTGCTCCCTGGCGTGTGCCTTAATCGCACAGGAAGCAGTGATGCTGGAGAATCCTTCTTTCGAGGACATACCCAGAGCAGGTGGACAGTCTACAGCTCCAATTAAAGGGTGGCATGATTGCGGTTTGACAAAATTTCACGGAGAAACACCACCGGATATTCATCCCGTTCCTACCAGTGCATGGGAAGTCTCTAAGCCAGCATATGATGGCAACACCTATTTAGGCATGGTGGTGAGGTACAATGATACCTATGAATCCCTGTCGCAGGCTTTGTCTTCACCG